>JBEBJC010000994.1:0-3337 GCA_040080105.1 Myxococcota bacterium | reverse complement strand
GCCGCTGCGCGGCCTACGCGCCACGGCCTCCTAACGCCGCCGGAACGGCAACACGCGCCCCTCCGGCGCCGGCGGCTCGGTCGGCGCGTGACCCAGCACCGTCCGGGCCCGACGGCCACACAGGTCGCACCACTCGTCCACCGCGACCTCGCCGTCGACCCGCTCGGCGTACACCACCAGCGAGTTGTGGTGGCACGCCGGGCACTCCGCCAGCGGGCTCGGCAGGTGGCCCACCGTGGTCACCAGGTGGTCACACCGCGGGCACGCCTGCACCTCCCACGTGCGACCATCACCGGCGCGCAGCGGCACCAGCGCGATCCGGCAGCTCGGGCACTCCGCCCCTGCGAGCGCGATCGACACCTGGCGGCCGCGCCACGCCCCCAGCGCGACCAGCGCCGCCAGCGCCACCACCACCACGGCGATCAGGGCTCCCACAGCAGCGCCTCCGCGTCGACCGTCAGGGCGTCCAGCGCGGTTGGGCCGGTGCCGATCCACGCCTCGACCTCGTCGATCGCGCTCGGCACCGCGCGGGTCAACACCTCGGGCCCGCTGTCGCCCACCGCCACGTCGTCTTCGATCCGGATCCCGCCGAACCCGATCCACGACTCGGCCCGCGCGAAGTCGACCACCCCACCGAACCGCTCCCGCAGGGTCGCGTCGGCCAGGATCGCGGGGACGACGTACAGCCCGGGCTCGACCGTCACCACCCACCCGGCCTCGAGCGGCAGGTCGAGCCGGAGGTACGCGGTGCCGAACTGGTCGGACCGCGAAGCGCCGGCCGGGTACGCGGCCCGATCGCCGAACCCCTCGAGGTCGTGTACGTCGAGCCCGAGCAGGTGCCCGACCCCGTGGGGGAAGAACACCGCGTGTGCGCCCTGCTCGACCACCGACGCGACCGACCCCTTCACCAGGCCCTCGTCGCGCAGGAACGTCGCCAACACCGTGGCGGCGGCGTCGTGCACCACCCGGTACCGCGTGCCCACGGTGCACGCCGCGATCGCCGCGCGCTGCGCCTCCCACACCGCCTGGTACACCGCGCGCTGACGCGGGTCGTACCGGCCGGACACCGGCCAGGTGCGGGTGATGTCGACCCCGTACCCGCTCGGCCGCTCGCCGCCGCCGTCGAGCAGCACCAGGCGGCCCGCCTCGAGCGGAGCGTCGTGGTCCTCGGCGTGCAAGATCTCACCGGCCTGGGTCAGGATCGTCGCGTACCCCGGGGTGCAGCCGTGGATCTGCAGCACCGCCTCGAACAGCGCCCACAGGCCGCGCTCGTGGCTGCCTGGGCGGGTCGCCTTCATCGCGGCGCGGAACGCCCGGGCGGTGACCTGAGCCGCCGCGCGCAGCTCGGCGAGCTCGTACGGGTCCTTCACCCGGCGCAGCGCGATCACCGCGTCGATCAGGGCGTCGTCACCGTCGGCGCCGCGGACGGCGAACGCGAGCGGCCCCCCGCAGATCCGCGAGGCCAGCGCGTTGCGCGACTCGTCGGGCACCGCGAGGGTCCGCGGCCGGAGCGGCGCGGCGCGCGCCTCGAGCTCCGACGCGGGCCACACCCGATCGACGCCGAGCGCCTCGCCGCGGGCGGCGGGGCTCGGCCGCTCGCCGTGCCACAGCGGATCGTCGGCCGCCGGCGCCGGCAGGAACAGCTCACACCGGCCGTCGACCAGCAGCGCCGCCGCCCCCGGCTCCGCGCACCCGGTGAAGTACAGGAAGGTGCTGTCCTGGCGGAACGGCAGCTTCACGATCGGGAGGTTCCGCAGCCGGTGGCCGTTGCCCATCAGCAGCACCGGGCCCGACACGCGCTCGGCCAGCGCGCGACGGCGGGTGCGGAACAGCTCTGCGTCGGGCATGCGTACAGGGTATCCGAGGACGAGGTCGGCCGCGATCCGAGAGCGCGCGCGCGGGGGTCCGCCCCGCCGATGCGCCCTCCGACGGACGGATAATCGAGGACCGGCGGACCGGTTCACCAATTTGCTTCCTGCTGACCGCGCCCTCCTCTACGCTGCGCGGTCGGAGGTCCGGCGGTGGGGTCGATCGCGGTGCTGGAGCGGAACCGAACCGCGGCGGCACGGATCGCCCGGATCGTGGCGGCGGCGGCGGATGCCCGCCCGCTGGTGGTGGGCCCGGACCCCCACCGGTTGGAGGCGCAGCTCGACGGGCCGCCGGCGCTGCTCGCGTGTGACGCCGACGATCTCGACGCAGCCCGCACCTGGCTCGACCGGTGGCCCGGCCTGCGCCTGCTGTTGTGGTGCCGCGACCCGCGCGGCCCGAACCCGCCCCAGCGGAGCCTGCGCGCGGTGCTCGACCTCGCGCGCGACGAGCCCCGGATCCGCAACGTCCTCGGGTGGCAGGCCGGCGCGCCGTCCCCGCGGCCGTCCGAGCTCGCGATGGTCGTCCGCCGCCTGTTGACCCCCGACCTCCCGCTCCCGCCGCTCGACCGGCTGGTCCCGTGGGGCGGGTTCCGCGCGGTGTACCGCCCCGCCACCGCGGCCGAGCGCGACGAGGCGGTGAACGAGCTGTCGGATCGCCTGCTGGCGATCGGGGTGAACGAGCGGTCGGCGGCGCGGGCGGCGGAGGTCGCGCACGAGCTCGTGACCAACGCGACGTTCACCGCCCCGATCGACGGCTGGGGACGCCCGAAGTACGCCCGCGACCGGCGCGCCCCGATCACGGTGGAGGCGCGCGAGGTGCCCACGATGGAGCTGGTGTGTGACGGCCAACAGCTCGCGGTCGAGGTGTCCGACGCGTTCGGCCGGCTGAAGGACGAGCACGTGCTCGCGTCGGTGATCCGCACCATCGACAACGCGATGCGCGACGACGACAGCCGCGGCCCGATGCTCGACACCGGCGGGGGCGGCGCGGGCCTCGGCCTCGGGCTGGTGTACGCGTCGTGTGTGGCGATGATCACCGAGGTCGTGCCGGGCCGCTCGACCCGAGTGGCGTGGTTCCACGACCTCGACCTGCACCCCCGGGAGTACCGGGGGTTGCCGGCCTCGGTCCACCTGTTCCGCGCCGAGCCCGCCCAGCCTTGACGTCGCACGACCCACTGCTGGAGCGGCAGCTCGCGAAGGTCGGCCTGGTGGGCGACGCGCTGGTGCCCACCCGCGAGCAGTTCACCGAGCTGCTGGAGCGGATCAGCGTGACCTACGCCCGGTCGGCGGAGCAGCGCGACCAGCTGGCCAGGCTGCTCGAGGTGTCGAGGTCCACCACCAGCGGCGCGATCTCGGAGCGCGATCGGATCACCGAGGTGCTGATCAGCGTGGGCGACGCGCTGTCGACCCTGTCGGCGCTCGCCCGGGATCCAGCCACCACCCCGACCGCCCGCTGGTCCGACGAGAGC
>JBEBJC010000993.1:0-3341 GCA_040080105.1 Myxococcota bacterium | reverse complement strand
ATGTTCTTCACTCTCCACCCTGCCCTCTCGCCGACCCTACCGGCCTCGGGTTCGGTGCGTTTAGACATTCGCGGCCACACGCGGGATACAACGGCGCCGAGGGGGTCACGATGGCACTCGACGTGCGCGTTCACCGGTCCGGGGTCCCGTGGTCGAGTGACGCGGCGATGGCGCTGCGCCACGGCGTTCAAGATCTGGAGGACCACCTGCTCGGCCTCGGGCTCGCGGGCGCGTTGGAGCTGCGGGTGCGGTCGACCGGGGGCACCGGCGACATCCACGCCGTCCTCCACCTGGGCGACGATCGGCTCGACGCGAACGCCGAAGACCCGGATCTCGCGTACGGCCTGACCCAGGCGCTCGAGCGGCTGCGGTCCCTCGCGTCCCCGCAGCGGGTGCTGGTCGACGACGGGCGCGGGCCGCGGCTCCACGCCGACGCTCCGTGGGAGGACCTGCTCGCCACCGTGGTCGCCACCGCGACCCACTGGGTCACCCGCGCGGTCGACCACGGCGATCTGCCCGCTGGCGTGGTCGACCCGCGCGATCTGGCCGACGAGGCGCTGGCCGACGTGCTCGACAGCAAGGACCGCGACATGCGCGCGGTGCGCGAGCGGCTGCGCGCCCACCTCGACCAGCGGATCGCCCGCGCAGCCCAGGAGCAGGGCGATCTGCAGCTCGACGATCCGGGCGATCGCTCGCTCGGCGACGACGGCTGGGACTACCGCCAGCCGGACGAGGTGCCGCCGCGGAACACCGAGCTGCTCGATCCGGCGGCGAACCTCGCCGACGAGACCCGGCGCCGGTAGTGGCCGCACGCCCGCTGTTCGTCGTCGGCTGCCACCGCTCGGGGACCACCCTCACCCGGCGGATCTTGTCGACCCACCCCGAGGTGTGGCTGGCGAAGGAGACGCAGTACCTCGCGTTCCTGCCGCTCGCCGACGGGGATTGGCACCGGCCGCGCACGGCGGACGCGCTGCGCGAGCACCTCGGGTGGATCCGCCCGTTCCTCGTGTCCACCGGGTGGGGCACGCTCCCCGAGCGGTACCCCGACCACGCCGAGCCCACCTGGGCCGGGGTGTACCAGTGGGTGTGCGGGCTCGAGGCGCCCCCGGGCAAGGCGGTGCGGTGGTGGGGCGACAACACCCCGAGGTACGTGTCGCTGATCCCGGAGCTCGACCGCGCGTTCCCAGGGGCTCGGTACATCCACGTCGTCCGCGACCCGCGCGACGTGGTCCGGTCGACCCTCGACGTGTGGTTCGGCGGGAACACCGCGCTCACCGCGGCCGAGGAGTGGATGGAGCGCGTCGGCGCCGGGCTCGCGGCCGAGCGCCTGGTCGGGGATCGGCTGCTGGTGGTGCGGTTCGAGGACCTGCTGCGCGACACCGCGCCGACGCTGGCGCGGATCGCGCGGTTCCTCGAGGTCGACGACGCGTTCCGGGCGAACGACACGGGCCAGGACGCAGCCGCGGTCGCGAGCGCACACGCGCACCTCGCGAACGTCGGCAAGCCGCTCGACGCCTCGGTGATCGGCCAATACCGCGCGGGGCTCACCCCGGCGCAGATCGCCGAGGTCGAGCAGCTGACCCAGCCGTTCCTGCGCGCGCTCGGGTACGAGCTCGACCAGTGGCAGCCGGCGTGGAACCCGACCCCGCGGTTCCGCCGGTTCGCGTGGCACTACCTCCGGAGTTTCGCCACGAACCTGTGGCGCGGCCTCACCCGGCGGCTGCGGCGCGCTTGAGCCCGGCCTCCGTTCGCGGTACGACCGGGCCGGAGGCTCCGCTGGACCTGGTCTCGATCGTCATCCCGTGCTTCAACGCCGAGCGGTGGCTGGGGGCGGCGATCGACTCGGCGCTCGCGCAGACCTGGCCAGCGATCGAGGTGGTGGTGGTCGACGACGGCTCGACCGACGGCTCGGTGGCGGTGGCCCGGAGCTACGGCGACCGGGTCACGGTGAAGACCGGCCCGAACCGCGGCCCGTCGAGCGCGCGCAACGACGGGCTCGCGCTGGCGAAGGGAAGCTGGATCCAGTTCCTCGACAGCGACGACCTGCTGCTGCCGCGCAAGGTGGAGGCGTGCCTGGCGGCGGTGGGCGCGGACCGGCGGGTCGTCCCGTTCGCGCGCCTGCTGCCGTTCGGCGGTCGGCCGCGCGGGCGGTGGGCTGGGCTCACCGACCGGCTCAAGGCCGCGCCGCCCCCGTTCGACCCGACCCGCCCGATCGTGAGCGCGCTGCGGCACGAGACCCAGACCAACCAGCCGCTGTACCCGGCGAGCGTGTTGCGCGAGATCGGCGGGTTCCGGCCCGGGATGCGGTGGCTCGAGGACATCGACCTGAACCTGCGGGTGGTGCTGGCCGGCGCCCCGTACGTCCCGGTCGACGAGACGCTGGTGCTGCTGCGCGACCACGCCGAGCCCGGTCGCCAGCGGCTGCACCCCGGGGCTGCCCTCGGGCGGATCCAGGGCGAGCAGTGGATGATGGCGTCGGTGCGGGAGGCCGGCCGGTGGGATCCGGAGGTGGCCGAGACGTTCGCCGACCGCCTCGCGTACGTGGCGCGCCAGGCGTGGCTCGCCGGGCACCACGAGGCCGCCGAGCAGGCGTTCGCGCTCGCCCGGTCGCTCGCGCGCCACCCGCGCCCGACTGGGGTGCCGCTGTACAACGCGGCGGCGAGGTGGCTCGGGTTCGAGCGCACCGAGCGGTGGCTGGCGAAGGTCCGGCGCACGTGAGCGCCGGCCGCACGTTGCTCCGCGGCGCGCTCGGGGTGGGCGCGCTGCAGGTGGCGAGCATGGCGGTCACGTTCGGCTCGGCGGTGCTGCTGGCGCGGGTCCTCGGCGAGGACGGGTTCGGCGCGTACTCGTACGCCACCACCTGGAACCTGGTGCTGCTCGCGCCCGCGTCGCTGGGGGTCGGCCCGATCGTGACCCGCGAGACCGCCGCTGGGCTCGAGAAGGGCGAGCACGGGCGGGTGCGGGCCCTGCGGTCGTTCGCGCTGCGCAGCGTGGCCACCGGCGGCCTCGCGGTGGTCGTGCTCGGCGTGCCGCTCGTGTGGGCGCTGCGCGGGCAGCTCGACCCGCTCGCGGTCGGCCCGATGTTGCTCGCCGTGCCCGGCACCGCGCTGTCGGCCGCGATGTTGGTCGCGCGCCACCACCTGCTCGGGCTGCGCGAGGTGGTCGTGGCCCAGGTCGCCGAGTCGCTGCTGCGGCCGCTGCTGGTGTTGGGCGGCGTGGGGGCGGCGCTGGCGCTGGGCTGGCCGGTCGACGCGACGCGGACCACCGGCTGGTACGTCGCCGGGTCCGCCCTCGGCCTGGTGTTCCTCGGCTGGCGGATCCGCGCCGCCACGCCCCCCGCC
>JBEBJC010000992.1:0-3341 GCA_040080105.1 Myxococcota bacterium | reverse complement strand
TGGCCGTCAGCATCCAAGGCAGGAGCCCGGTGCGGTAGTTCCGCTCGCCGGGATCTGTGCGGGGGGCGCCCGGCAACGGGCGTCCCTACCGCGACGGGCATTCTTCAGCACGGAGTCCCAGGACCCACCTTCCGCAAGTCGGAGTCCGGCCCAAAAATCTCCGAATGCCGATGTGTCGCGCGCGTCTTACGCGGTCTTCGGAGGAGAGTGACACATGCGGTACTTCATCAGCCTGGTGTTGGTCGGTTGTGGCGGCGGACTGTGTTCGCGCGACGTCTGCGGTGAGCCGCCGACCGACGCCGAGATCGCGAGCTGCGAGGAGTCGCTCGCCGACTGCAACGCCGCCGACGAGGCGCTCCTCGGTGACTTCGCCGACTGCCTCGAGGCGAACGTGACCGCGACCTGCGCGACCACCCCGCCGACCGATCCGCAGGCCGCGCTCGACGACCTCGAGGCCCTCGGCAACTGCATGGCGCCGATGACCGCTCTGTCCGACGCGTGTTCCGAGGCCCAGGGCTTCTCGGTCGGGACCCCGAGCGGGGCCTGAGCGAGCGCCGGGGTGGAGCGACCCGCTCCACCCCGACACCGTCCCGGTCGGCGGCTCCCGGGGCGCGGAGAGCCTACGGGACGGCCCAGCAGTAGTTCCGCTCGCCGCTGAAGCAGTTGTCGGTGACCAGCGCCGAGTACGAGCACCCGGGCACCCCGCAGTTGTAGCCGGGGTTGTTCGGGTCTTCCTTCGAGTACGTCTCCTCGACCGACAACGCGCTGCAGTACGAGGCGTCGCCCCACCCGGACACGTGCGCTTTGAAGTTCAGCGTGGTGGAGTTGGTGGAGCAGTGGTAGTCGCTCGAGTCGCCGCCGAACACCTCGGCGCACGCCTCGATGCACGAGAACACCGGCGGGTCGTTCGTCCACGGCTCGCCCTGGGCGATCTCGTACGAGCCCACGTACACCGGGTCCTGCTTCAGGATCTCCCCCAGCAACATCGGCTCGAACCCGGTCGCGGTGAGCACTTGGCGCACCAGCGGCTCGCCGAGCCCGGGCGCGGGCAGCAGCACCCGCTCGCCGCCCACGTTGGTCGCGGTCTCACATGACGTCTCGGCGCCGACCGCGTAGCCCATGTCGGCCGACACGGTCTCGGTGTGCAGGTACGTCCCGAGCACGTACGGCTCCCAGTCGTTGAGCCAGTCCTCGCCCTGGCCGATCAGCGCGGCCTGCACCGGGATCCGCAACCCAGCGAGCTCGCCGATCCCGATCTCCCAGTCCTGCGCGGCGATCAGCGCGGGCACGGTGGTCGCCCCGTCCCAGTCGGCGCCGTCGATCGGCGGGCAGGTCGACGCCGCGGCCGCCGACGACAGGGTGAGCTTGAACGTCGCAGACAGCACCCCGCCCGAGTCGGTGGCCCAGTTGGTACCCTCGGTCCACAGGTTCTCGCCGTTCCAGGTGACTGTGCACGCCTCGGTGAGCGACCCGTCGAGCACCGACACCACCAGCTTCGACGCCTGGGTCACCCCGGCGAACCGGTAGTCGTGCACCGCGGTCCCCTCGATCAGCCCGTCGAACGAGAACGACAGCGCCGCCGGGGTGAACACCGCCCCGCCCGGGCCGCCGCTGGCCGGGACCGTGGTGTTCGGGTAGGCGCACACGTCGTCGGCGGGGTCGAGCGGGTCGATGCCGAGCTCCACCTCGTACCCGTCCACCAGGGTGCCGCCGTCGGTGTCGGCGAGCAGCGGATCGGTGTGGAACACGTTCACCTCGGCCCCGTCGAGCAGGCCGTCGAGGTCCATGTCCGGGTCGAGCGGGTCGTACCCGCCGGTGATCTCGGGGCCGTCGTCGAGGCCGTCGTCGTCGGTGTCGGCGAGCGCCGGGTCGGTGCCCGAGACGTTCACCTCGTACGCGTCGCCGAGGGAGTCGTCGTCGCTGTCGGCGAGCTGCGGGTTCGTGTGGAGCGTCTTGACCTCGTACCCGTCGTCGAGCGTGTCGCCGTCGGTGTCGGCGAGCAGCGGGTCGGTGTGCACGAGGAACACCTCCTCGCCGTCTTCGAGGCCGTCGCCGTCGGTGTCGTCGACCAGCGGCAGGGTGCCGTACACCGCCTCGTCGGGGTCCTTCAGCAGGTCGTGGTCGGTGTCGTCGTCGTTCAGCGCGGTGCCGCCGGCGAGCTCGGTCGGGTCGTCGAGCCCGTCTCCGTCGGTGTCCACGAGCGTCGGATCGCCGCCCGCCTCCGCGTCTTCGCCGTCGAGCAGCCCGTCGCCGTCTGTGTCCTGCACCAACACGTCCGAGCCCCAGGTCACCTCGTCTCCGTCCTGCAGGCCGTCCGCGTCGGTGTCGGGCAGCAGCGGGTCGGCCCCGGCGTCGAGCTCCGCGCCGTCGAGCAGGCCGTCATCGTCGGTGTCCGGGTCGGCCGGATCGGTGCCGGCCAGACTCTCGTCCGCGTCCGACAGACCGTCGCCGTCGAGATCGGACGGCTCAGGGTCGGTGTCGGCGTCGGTGTCGGTGTCGGTGTCGGTGTCCGTGTCCGTGTCGGCGTCCGAGTCGGTGTCCGAGTCGGTGTCGGTGTCGGTGTCGGCGTCGCCGTCGAGGGTGAAGCCGGTGTCGGCCTTCTCGCCCGCGCAGGCGACGGCGAGCGCCACGACGAGTACACGCAAGGGAACCATGGGAACCTCGCTGGCGGTGGGATCGTCACTGTACCGTCACAGGCGGGCGCCCGGTGTCAAGTGCGCACGGGGCTCGTGCTGGAGTGGATCGTCGGCCCTTCGTGCGCGTCGCGGCGCCGTCGCTCGGGTGGTGCGCCGGTCAGCTCGAAGCGCGCCGGTGCCGGCGTCGCGGCGGCGGATCGGGGGTCGGCGGCCGCGGGTCGCGCCATGGGTCGGCCCGGCGTCGGACTCCCTCCAGCCGGACGCGGACGTCGTCGGCGATCGCCTCCTCCTCGGCCGACGCGTCGGTCACCGCCGACGGGTCGAGCGCGCGCAGCAGCGGCCGGAACACCGCAGGGTCGCTGGTCTCCTGCAGGCCGGCCACGACGCCGTCCGCTTGCCCGGCGGCCGCGAGGGACAGCGCGAGCGGGATCAGCGGCCGACGCATCCACGGCTCGGCCCGGCGCGCCGCGCGGCGAAACGCGGCCAGCGCTCGCTCCGGTCGGCCCGACAGGCCTTCGAGCCTCACCCGGACGAGCTCGTCCTCTGGCCGGTCGAGCGGAGACGCGAGCGCGGCCTCCCACACCCGGCGGTCCTCCGACAGCAGCGCCGCCGACGCGAACGCGCTCGATTGGTCCCGCGTCGGATCGGTCACCGACGCCCACGCGGACAGCGCCGCCTCGGGGTGGTGGCGGGTCAGGGTGGTCC
>JBEBJC010000089.1:0-14954 GCA_040080105.1 Myxococcota bacterium | reverse complement strand
TCCCGAGCGGCACCGCGGCCAGCGCGCCACAGCCGGTCCGCGCGCGCAGCGCCTCCAGCACGGGGACGAGCCCGGGGTCCGCCCAGCCGGTGCGCGCGCCGTCGACCGCCGCGAGCCCGCAGCGCAGCGGCCCCGACAGCGGGTGCTCCGCGGGGCCGGGCAGCTCCACCCGCAGGTGGTCCTCTGTCTCGGCGCGGCGGACGGCGGAGCGCGCGTGCGCGATGGCGTCGGGCCGATCGGCGCGGGCGAGCACCGCCCGGGTGGGGGACATGGCCACCCCGGGGGTGGCGCCGACGAACCTGGCC
Source organism: Myxococcota bacterium (assembly GCA_040080105.1). Taxonomy (GTDB): domain Bacteria; phylum Myxococcota_A; class UBA796; order UBA796; genus JACKER01. Next base: position 14,649 of record JBEBJC010000089.1, on the reverse strand, counting down.
ACCGCCCCGCCGGAAGCCAGCCGGTTCACCAGGCGCTCGAGGTCGGGCTCGGACACCACCACTCCGTCGGGGATCGGCTCGTCGTCTGCGTCTCCCTCCGGATCGAGCCCCGGAGGGCGCCCGCCCAAGGTGAGCGCCGCGCCCACCGCCAGCGCTGCTCCCCCGGTCCACGGCCCGGCCCACACCCGAGGCACGCCGGGCAGCTCGGCCGCCGCCGCGACCAGCTGCGGGTCGAGGGCGAGCTGGCCCCCGAGGGTGAGCGGCTGCCCCGGGTGCCGCTGCGCGACCTCGGCGAGCCACGCGAGCGCGGCTTCGCGGAACACCCGCGACACGGTGGCCGCGGCGACCGCGCGCGGGAGGCGACCGAGGTCGGCCCACGGCAACGCCGCCCGCACCTCGAGCCTCCGCGCGGCGAACCGGCCGTGCTCGCGCCGAAACGTCCGACCCAGCCGCGCGACCAGCTCCGGATCGGGGTCCGCCGCCCCGCCCGCCAGCGCCAGGTCGCGGTCGGTGAGGCCGACCGCGCCACACGCGCGATCCGACCACAGGTGCACCGCGTTCGGGCCGGGCTCGAGCGCGAGCCGCTCGATCGTGCCGGAGTGACCCCGGTGGAGGGTCGCGAACGCGCCGTCTCCGCGGGGGAGCACCACCGCGACCAGCGTCTGATCGTCGGGTTGGGTCCGATAGGCCGCGCCGGAGGCGCACGCGTGCAGGTCGACCATCCGCACCCGCCGGGGCCGGTACCCCCGGGACTGCAGCTGCCCCTCGAACCACTCCGCCGCGGCATCGGCGTCCATCGCGCCGAGGCCGGTCGCGCGCAACATCCGCTCCCACCGCGCCGACATCCGCGAGCGGGGACCGAACGGATCGCCCCGGCCCGCCTCACCGCGCATCCGCGCCGCGAGGGACGGGGTGAACCGCCCCGCCACCGCCACCACGTCGATGTCGCCAGGATCGAGGCCCGCCCGGGTCGACACGGTGAGGGCCGCCTCCCACACCGGTCCTGGCGCCCACCGCGGCGGCGCCCCGTCGATCACCAGCGCCGCCCCTGGCTCCGCGCCGTCGGTGAGGCCGAGGATCACCACGTCGGCCCCTCGGAGGCAACAGCCGGTGTCGAAGGGTTCGGGTCACACATTCGTCGGGTTCCGCGGATCGGTTCGAGTTGAGGCCGCCCGATCGGTGGACGATACTAACCATGGCACACCCGCGCCGGCGGGTCCGGGGCCGAGATGAACGACACACGACCACCGAGACGGACACAGGTGCACAGCTGGCTGCTCGGCGCGGTGGCGCTCGGGTCCGGGTGCGCCGCGCACGCCCCAAGGATTCCGGGTCCCCTCGATCACCTCGGGCGTACGCCGGTTCCTCTCGTCGCTCCGACGGGGGCTCCGGCGACGGCGGCGGTGCGCCCGGTCGGGCGGGTCGAGCCGTTCGCCCTCGACGTGGCCGACGCCGCGCGCCACTACCTCGAGCACGCGCCGAAAGGGTTCCGCGACGACTGCTCGGGGTTCGTGCTGGCGGTGCTCGACCGCGCGGGGCTCGAGCTCGAGGGCAACACGGCGAGCCTGTACACCTGGGCCGCCGACCAGGGGTTGGTGCACCACCACAAGGTGCCGCGTCCCGGGGACCTCGCGTTCTTCGACGACACCTACGACCGCAACGACAACGGCAAGCTCGACGACGATCTGTCGCACATCGCGGTGGTGATGGAGGTCCGCCCGGACGGCACGATCCTGCTCGCGCAGGCGGGGACGAGCCGCGGCCGCACCACCCTCACGATGAACCTGCGCGAGCCCGACCTGCACGAGGACGGCGGGGGCGAGGTGCTCAACGACTGGCTGCGGGTCAAGCGCGACTCCGACCCGACCCGCACCGAGTACCTCGCGGGGGAGCTGTGGCGCGCGTTCGCCACCATCGACCCGCAGCAGGTCGCCGCCGCCGAGCCGAGCCGCGCCGCGAGCGCGCGCCGCGTCCCGTAGGGTCAGTCCTCGACGTACCGCATCAGGCCGTCGTCGCCCTTCACCCACCGGCCGCAGCGGTACCCGGCGTCCGGCCGAATCAAGCTGCCGTCGGCGCACTTGACCCACCCGCCGGCCTGCCCGGCGTCGTTGCGCAGCGGGAGCTGGATCCTGCCCGGCCCCGCGGCGAACCAGGCGCGGAACGTCCGATCGAGCGCCGGCGCGCCTCCGTCGTACTTTCGCTCCACCGCGGCCAGCGCGTCGGCCGCCGGGTCTGCCGACACCGCGGTCGACGCGAGCAGCTCGCCGAGCAGCGCCCTGCCCCCTTCGGACGACAGCAGGAACGCGCACACCGCCCACCCGTACGGGTACTCGGCCCGCCCCCACGGAGAGCCGGCGGCCGCCCGGTCCCAGTCCTGGCGCGACCACCCGAGCAACGTGGAGGCGGCGGGGAGGTTGCCGCCGCCGAGCCACCGCACGAGGTTCGGGTCGGGGATCAGCCACACCGCGTTGCCGTCGAGGGTGGACGTCTCGAACACCTCGGACAGGCCTTCGTTCAGCCACAGCGGGACCCGCCCGAGCCCCGCCGACGACAACAAGAAGTGGCTCGTCTCGTGCACCAGGGTGCGGCGCATGTCGGCCTCCCCCGGCCCGCGCCACACCACCACCTGGCTCCGAGCCGGCACGAAGAACCCGACCGTGTGGCCGCGCAGGCCTCCCATCACCGCCGCCTCCCGCGCGCGGTAGTCGGCTTCTTTGCTCACCAGCTCGACGTGGACCGGGAGCAGCGGCGGCAACACCACCCCGAGCCACGACTCGTACGTCGCGTGCATCCGGGTGAGCAGGCGCGAGATCGAGCGCTCGGTCTCCGCCGACAGGTCGAAGTCCGCCGCCCGCACGTCGAGCTCGAGCTGCCCCGCGCGCGCGAGGGTCGACCAAACGAGGAACATCGTCAGCACCGTACCCCGAACCCCGGCGCGGCGGGGTAGATCGGGTCGGCGGAGGTCCGATGGGGTGGCTCGGGTGGGCGCTCGGGTGCGTGCGGGAGCCAGACCTGGTGGACTCCGGCCCGGCGCCGGTCGAGACCTCCACCCCGACCGGCGACACCGGAGGGGGCCCTGACGACACCGACACCGGAGAGGCGCCCGAGGTCGTACCGACCCTGACGCTGCACCCGGAGCTCCGCTCGATCGTGGTCGCGTCGTGGGACCAGCCCGTCGCCGCCGACGTGTGGGTCGAGTACAGCGTGGACCCGGGCGTGTGGCGGACCACGCCGGTTCGCGCGGTTCCCGCCGGCCCGGTCGACCAGCAGCTGCTCGGGCTGCCGTACGACGCGTCGGTGGAGGTGCGGGTGGTGTGGGACGGGGCGACCGGCCTCGTCGGCCCGGGCGTCACCACCACCACCGATCCACTGCCGGCGGGGTTCCCGGAGCCCACCCTGCGCGCGGATCTGCCGGGCCAGTGGTCGGACGGCGCGTGGCTGCTCGGGAGCATCAACGGGGTCGACGGCGGCTGGACCGCGGGACCGTACTGGATGTTCGTGCTCGATCGGGCCGGGCGGGTGGTGTGGGCGCGGCGCGCGGTCGACGACCACATGACGATCTACCTGCGGGTCTCGCTCGACGGCGACCTCCTGTGGGACGAGTCGACGTTCTGGGCCGACTTCGACGGGGGGGCGGGGTCGAAGATCCACCGGATGAAGATCGACGGCTCGGGCCTCGAGACGGTGGACGCGCCGGGGATGCACCACTGCTTCCTCGAGCGCGAGGATCACTCGCTCGTGTGGGGCGCGGCGAACGGCTTCACCAGCGAGCGGCTGCTGCGGCGGTGGCCGGACGGCACGGTCAGCACCGAGTGGGACTGCGCGCCGTTCTACGACTCCCTCGGGCTCACCGACTGGTGCCACACGAACAGCATCGTGTACGACGCGCTCACCGATCGGTACCTGCTGAGCTTCCCCACCGACGACACGTTCGTGCTCGAGGTCGACGCGGCGACGGGCGAGGAGGTCCGGTGGTTCGGCCACGTCCCGGGCTCGTGGTCGTTCGACGCCCCGGCGTCGGCATTCCAGTACCAACACGGGGTGACCTGGACCGACGCGCGCACGTTGTTGATGTCCTCGCAGCTCACCGGATCGAACCCCGACGCGTTGGTCCGCGAGTACGTGCTGGACGAGGCCACCACCACCCTGACCCAGGTGTGGGCGTTCGGAGCCGGCGACGGCATCGACGCCGACAACGCCGGTGAGGCCCACCGCCTGCCGAACGGGAACACCCTGCACAACACCGGGACCACGCCGCGGGTGCGCGAGATCACCCCCGAGGGCGCGGTGGTGTGGGACGTTTCGTGGACCGGCAGCAAGCTGCTCGGGCGCACGATCTGGCTCGAGGACCTGTACGCGCTCGCGCCGTGAGGCGGCGTCAGGAGGCGCGGTCGAGCCCCACCCGGCGCGCCAGCGCGTCGAGCACGGTGGGCACCCGGCGGGTGGCCAAGGCGCGGAACCACCCGGGCACCCACCACTCGGTCTGCACGTTCATCGTGTAGGTCACGAGCGTCCGCTCGGGATCGTCTCCCCACGGCTCCACCCGCCACCACCCGGTGGCGGTCTCGAGCGGGGCGGAGCTGGCCGGCGTCACCCGGAACTCGAGCCACCGCTCGGCCTGGTGCACCAGGTTCTCCATCCGGTACCGGGTGGTCACGCCGCGGGTGGTCAGGTCGACCACACACACCACCCGGGGGTTCGAGCCGTCCCAGGAGCGCGACTCGATCGTGGACTCGGTGACGTACGGGTAGAACGCCTCGTAGTCCTCGTAGGCGAGGATCCGCCCCCACACCCGGTCCACCGGGGCGTCGATCACCCGCGCCCCCCACACGTGGTCGGCGCCGCCGGTCGAGCTCCGACCCCACACGGTAGCGGAGCTCTCCAGCGTGACCCGGGCGTGGTCGTCGAGGGGGAGCGACGGGCCGAGCGCCCAGGCCGCGGCGGCGCCCACCATCCACGCAACCGCCATTTTCCCCCCCGGCCGTCGACGTCTCGTGCTCGCCGCGCATTCGATGGTAGCCCCCCCGCGCTCGGTTGCCGACCGAAATCCGGAGGCCGAGCGAGGTACACTCCAGCGTCGATCCGACGGGTGGAGGGGGACCGATGGTGAGGCTCGTGTGGTGGTTCGTGGCCTTTGGGTGCGCCGAGCCGACGGCCCCTGCCCCGGAGGGGGTGGTGGCCGAGGCCGACCCTGAGGTGGTCGAGGTCCCGGCGGGGGAGCGCCCCGAGCGCGTGCTGCGGATCGACACCGGTGACCTCGACGCGATCCGCGCGAGCGGCAAGCTCCGGGTGCTGGTGATGGGCGACGCCGAGGTCGTGTTGCCGCGGGCCGGGCAGTCCTCGGCGACCGATCGGGAGCTCGCGGCGTTGTTCGCCGACAGCCTCGGGCTCGAGGTGGAGCCGGTGCCGGTGGCGAAGTACGAAGACCTGGTCCCGGCGCTGCTCGAGGGCAAAGGTGACCTGATCGCGTCGCGGATGGCCCGCACCGAGGCGCGGGCAGCCAAGGTCCGGTTCACGCGCCCCACCGCGGTGGTCGACGAGCTGGTGGTGGGGAAGGTGGGGGCGGACCTCCCCGCCGACGTGGCCGGCCTGGCCGGGCGCACGGTCACCGTCCGGCCGAGCTCGAGCTACCGCGAGAGCCTCGACGCGATCGGCCCGGGGGGCCCGACGATCGCGGACGCCCCGGAAGACCGCGACACCGAGTCACTCGTACACGACGTGGGGCAGGGGACGCTCCAGCTCACGGTGTGCGACTCGGACCTGCTCGCGCACATCTCGGCGTACAACCCGGACGTCGTCGGGCTGTTCCCGGTGGCGAAGGGGCGCCAGATCGGGTGGGCGCTGCGCCCGGACAACGCCCGCTTGGCCGCCGCCGCAGACGCGTTCTTGGTGTCGTGGGCGATGACCACCCACGCCCAGAAGCTCGACACCGGAGACCTGGACGCGATCCGCGCGCGCGGCTCGCTGCGGGTGCTCACCCGGAACAACGCCACCAGCTACTACCTGCACCAGGGGACCCAGAGCGGGTTCGACTACGAGCTCACCAAGCGGTTCGCCACCGAGCACGGTCTCCGGCTCGACGTGATCGTGCCTCCGAGCGCGGATTTGCTCGTCCCGTGGCTGCTCGAAGGCCGGGGCGACGTGATCGCGGCCCAGTTCGCGGTCACCCCCGAGCGGTCGGCGCAGATCGCGTTCTCCGACCCGTACCTCACGGTCGATCAGGTTCTGGTGCAGCGCACCTCCGATCCCCCCGTCACGACGGCCGCCGGGCTGAGCGGCAAGACCCTCGCGGTCCGTCCGAGCTCGTCGTACCGGGTGACCCTCGACGGCCTCCGACCGACCCACGGCCCGTTCAACGTGGTCGACCTGCCCGAGGATCAGGAGACCGAGCAGATCCTGGCGGCGGTCGGCTCGGGTGAGGTGCCGATGACCGTGGCCGACGCGAACCTCGTGGCGGTCGAGGTCAAGCACGGGGTGCCGATCGTGGCGACGTTGCCGCTGGTCGAGGACCAGCCGATCGCGTTCGGGGTGCGCAAGGGGAGCACCGAGCTCGCCGCCGCGCTGAACGCTTGGGTGAAGGCCAACGCCGGCTCGGTCACGTTCAACGTGATCCGCAAGCGGTACTTCGAGAGCGACGCCCTCGCGGCCCAGTCGCACGCCGATCGAGGCGCGGCCGGGGTCCTGTCGCCGTACGACGAGCTGATCCGCGCGCGCAGCAAGCAGTACGGCATCGACTGGCGGCTGATGGCGGCCCAGGCGTACCAGGAGAGCCGGTTCGACCCGACCGCGCGCTCGGGGTCGGGCGCGCTCGGGCTGTTCCAGGTGCTGCCCCGCACCGGCGCGGAGATGGGGTTCACCGACCTGATGGACCCCGACCAGGGCGTCCACGCCGGGGTGCAATACGTGGCCCGGCTCATCGATCGGTTCGAGCCCACCCTGCCGTTCAAGCAGCGCGTCCGGTTCGCGCTGGCCTCGTACAACACCGGCAAGGGGCACGTCGACGACGCGCGGCGGCTGGCGGTCGAGCTCGGGTTGAACCCCGACAAGTGGTTCGGCAACGTCGAGAAGGCGTTGCTGAAGCTGTCCGAGCCGAAGTACTCCCGGCGCGCTCGGTACGGGTACTGCCGCGCGCAGGAGCCGGTGAACTACGTGTCCGAGATCCAGTCGCGGTACGAGAACTACCTCACGGTGGTCAAGGATCTCGGACCCTGAACTTCGTTTCCGTTCGACCGAGCTGGGGGGTCTGACCGTTGACCGTGCACGGGGTGCACGTGTCGGAGGATCCTCCCATGTTGCTGTTGCCGCTGATCGGGTGTGGGCCGGACCCGGCCCCACCCGAACCGGTCGAGCCCGACGAGCCGCCGATCGACCCGGCGCCGTGGACCTTCGTGAGCACCGGAGACGAAGCCCCTGGGTTCCAGCCCGAGACGCTCGGGCGGGTGGTGGAGGCGGCGGCGGCCCAGGTGCTGACGTACGACGCCGAGCCGGTGATCGACGCGTACACCGCGCTGTTCGAAGGGAGCTCCGACGCCACCTGCCCGACCGTGACCCTCGATCCGTCGGGGAACCGGTACTGGGTCGACGGCTGCACCGCCGACGACGGCACGTTCTTCGGCGGGTACTTGTCGGACGTACGGTTCACCGACACGGTCGACGCGGAGGCGGGCCTCGTGTACAACGGCACCCAGCTCGCGGGCAACGTGGCGCTGATCGGCCCGGAAGGGGCCTTCGACCTCGAAGGGTCTGCGTTGTGGATCGACGGCGTGAGCCTCGACGGGGCGGTCGAGCTGGTGGTCTCGGCCCTCGTGGGCGGGTTCTACCTGCAAGGAGATCCGAGCTGGCTCGGAGAGCCCGCTTCGGTCAACGTCACCCTCACCGGGTACAGCGTGCCGGCCTATGGCGGGGTCGCGACCCAGGCCGACGGGTCGGTGCCGGTCGTGGTCGACGGTGACCGGTACGACGTGTGGTTCCACGCCGTGTCGGTCGGCGACGCGGGTGTGGGCTCACTGTGCGAGGAAGAGCCTGGCGGAATGCTAGAAATTCGCGATCCGTGGGGTCGGTGGGTCGAGGTGACGTTCCACGGCCCGGTGATCGGGGTGGACGGGGGCGATCCGTCGCGGTGTGACGGGTGCGGCGACGCCCTGTTCGACGGCCAAGAGATCGGTTCGGTGTGCGCGGGGTTCGACCCGTGGTTCCAGTGGGAGAAATTGCCATGATCGCGCTCGCATTGTTCGGTTGCCCCGCTCCGACCGAGGTCCCGGCCCCCGAGGTCCCGGCGGAGATCCCCGAGCTCGATCCGGTGGGCCTCGCCCGCAGGATGAGCCTCGATCTGCGAGGGATCCCGCCCACCCTCGACGAGTACCACCAGGTGCGGTCCGACCCGTCGTCGCTCGACGCGCTGGTGGACACCTGGATGGCCGACCCTCGGTTCCAGCAACGCCTGGTCGAGCTGTATGCGGAGGTGTACCTCACCCGCACCGACGCGTTCCCGTACACCGCCGACGACCTGCACGTCCCGAACGACGGCACGTTCGCCGCGTCCCTCGGCCAGGAGGCGCCGCGGATCGTGGCGCGGATCGCGGCCGACGATCTGCCGTACACCGAGCTCGTGACCGGCGACTGGACGATGGCCGACGAGAACCTCGGGGCCGCGTTCGCCCTCGATCGGCCCGACGCCGACGGGTGGCAGGTGTCGCGCTACACCGACGGTCGGCCCGCCGCCGGAGTGCTGGTGACCAACGCGTTCGCCTGGCGGTACACCTCGACCGCGTCGAACCTGAACCGGAAGCGGGCGAACCAGGTCTCGCGCATCCTGTTGTGCAGCGACTACCTGACCAAGAAGATCGACTTCGACCGGAACGTGAACCTGCTCGACGCGGGCGCGGTCGAGGACGCGCTGACCCAGAACCCGGCCTGCGTGAGCTGCCACATCACCCTCGACCCGATCGGCAGCTACTTCTACGGGTTCTGGTGGTTCCAGGAAGACTCGGCGATCGAGGCGAGCACCTACCACCCCGACCGCGAGAACCTGTGGTCGACCCTGTCCGGGGTGGCGCCCGGGTACCACGGCGAGCCCGGCCGCTCGCTCGCCGACCTCGGGCGGCAGATCGCGTCCGACGACCGGTTCGTGGAGTGTGGTGTGCAGACCGCGTTCGAGCTGCTGAACCGTCGGCCGGCCGAGCTGTCCGACTTCGACGCGCTCACCCGGCACCGAGAGGCGTTCCTCGAGGGAGGCCTCACGCTGCGGCCGCTGCTGCGCTCGATCGTGTCCGACCCGGCCTACCGGGCCGACCTCACCGACATCCCCGGCGCCCAGAGCCGCAAGCTCGCCACGCCGGACCTGCTCGCGTCGTCGGTGGAGGCCCTGACCGGGTATCGCTGGACCTACCTGAACCAGGACATGCTCGGCTCCGACGTGCTCGGCGTGCGCACCCTCGCCGGAGGTGCAGACGGCACCACGGTGACCCGGGTGTCGAACCTCACCAACGCGACCGCGGCGCTGGTCCAGCAGCGGCTGGCGGAGGGGGCGGTGGCGCACCTGTTCGCCACCGACCCCGGAGCCCTGCTCGGCCACCTGTCGTTCACCGAGACGCCCGACACCGACCTCGCGACGATGCAGGACCAGCTGGTCGACCTGTACCTCGCGGTGCTCGGCCGGCCGGTCGCGGCCGACGGCGAGGAGGTGGCCGCGCTGCTCGACCTGTGGCGCGAGCTGTACGCCGCCGAGGCCGATCCGCGCGCCGCCTGGCAAGGCGTGGTGTACGCGATGCTGCGCGATCCCGACTTCGTCCTGTACTAACCGGAGCCCCTCATGAACCGCAGGACCTTCCTCTCATCGGCCGCGGCGCTGTCCACCCTCGGGTGGGCTGGCCAGGCCCGCGCCGCGGTCGCCAACGCCGACCGCAAGTTCGTGTTCGTGTTCGCCGAGGGCGGCTGGGATCCCACGCGGGTGTTCGTGCCCGCGTTCTCGAACCCCGCCGTCGCGATGGAGGCGGCTGCCGAGCAGGCCACCACCAGCGGGCTGCCGTGGGTCGAGCACCCCGACCGGCCCAACGTGAGCGCGTTCTTCTCCCGCCACGCCTCCCGCACCTTGCTGTTCAACGGGGTGCTCGTGCGGTCGATCGCGCACGACATCTGTCGGATGATCGCGATGACCGGGGACTCGTCGGGGCTCAAGCCCGATTGGCCGGCGCTGATCGCGACCGAGGAGGGCTTGGGCCGGTACACGGTGCCACACCTGGTGATGGGGGGCCCGTCGTTCCCCGGGCCGCTCGGGTCGGCGGTGGCGCGCACCGGCGCGTCGGGCCAGCTCGAGGCGCTGATCACCGGCGACATCGTCGGGTGGTCCGACGCGCCGCCGTCCGAGCTGTCGGTGGCGTCGCAGAACCTCGTCGATCGGTACGTGCGGGGCCGGTCCGCCGCCGCGGCCGCGCGGGTGCCGACCGGCAACGCGGCCGCCGGGTACGCGGCGTACGCCCAAGGGGTCGCGTCGGCCACCGCGCTCAAGGACCTGAAGTACGTGATGGACTTCACCGGCGGCACCTCGCTGTCGGACCAGGCCACCGTCGCGGTCGACGCGCTCGCGATCGGCGCGGCGCGGTGCCTGACGCTGACCGAAGGCGGGAACTGGGACAGCCACGCCGACAACGACGCGGGCCAGACCCAGCGGTTCGAGTCGATGTTCTCTGGGTTGAACCAGTTGTTCGAGCGCCTCGGCGCGGCTCCGGGGACCGCGGGCGGCGCCACCCTGCTCGAGGAGACCACCGTGGTGGTGTTGTCCGAGATGGGGCGCACCCCGCAGCTCAACGGGTTCATGGGCAAGGACCACTGGCCGTACACCTCGGTGATGGTGGTGTCGGACGGGGTGACCGGAGGCCGGGTGGTCGGCGGGTTCGACGAGCTGTTCTACGGCTACCCGGTCGACCCGACGACCGGAGAGAACGATCCCGACGGCCCGCAGCTGTTGTCGATCGAAGCGGTGGGCGCCACGCTGCTCGCGATGGCCGACGTGGACCCGGCCGAGCACATCCTCGGCGTCGATCCGATCCTGGGGGTGCTCCGATGATCGCGCTGTTGGTCGCTTGTCAGACCCCCGAGGTCCAGGTGGAGCCGCCGGTCGATCCACCTTCGGACGCGCCGTGGGTGCTCCCCGCCACGACCTCGACCGGGGCCGACCTGGCCGCGGTCGCCGCCTCGGCCCAGGACGCGATCGCGCGGGTGGTCGAGATCGACCCCGACCCGGTGCTCGACGCGTACCGGGCGCTGTACGCGGGCGCGGACGCGGGGTGCCCCGCGCTGTACCGCGACGACGACGTGGAGTACTGGCTCGACACCTGCACCTCCGGCGCCGGCACCGTGTTCGACGGGTTCGGGCTCGACGAGACCCTGACCATCGACGACGGCGCCGGGGTGTACGACGTGACCGCCACCGGCGGAGCCGGGCGGATCGAGGCCGCGGACGGGACGTTCGTGGAGGTCGACGGGTACGTGCAGCGGATCGACCAGTCCGACGGGACGGTGGTGGTGTCGTCGCTCGTGTTGTCGGGCGACTTCTCGACCAATGTCCCCGGCACCGACGGCACCTGGCTCGGAGAGGGCATCCGCCCGAACCTCGCGGTCACCCGGTACAGCATCGGCGGCCAGCTGATCCTGTTCGGGGTCGAGGGCGCGCTCGATCAGCTCCCGGGCGAGAACCCGGCGGTGGCGTTCCACGACGCGGTGATCCTCGACCCGGACCTCGGGTACGGCGGGTGCGGCGACGAGCCCTCGGGCACGATGTCGGTGCGGCTCCCCTCGGGGGAGTGGGTCGACATCGACTTCGATCCGGTCGTCAACGACGACGGCCTGGTCGAGATCGACGACCCGGCAGCCTGTGACGGCTGCGGGGCCGGCTGGCACCGCGCGGAGTCACTCGGCCCGATCTGCCTCGACTTCGCCGCCTGGCGGTAGGTCCGCCGGATCACCGGGCGGAGGTGTCGCCGGTCGAGGTCGTGTCGGTCCCGTCTCCGCAGGTGGCCACCCCGACCTCCGACTCCCCCGCGACGCCCAGCCAGCCGAGCTGCGCCTTGCCGGCGTCGGTGAACACGAGGGACGGGCAGTCGGCCATCGGAACGTCGAACGTGCGCCCACACCCGCCGGCGAACGACGGGTGACCGGTGATCTCCTCACACGCGCCGCGGCGATCCACCGGGGCGCACGCCTCGATCGCCGCGCCCTGCCCATCGCGGACCCACGTGTCCGACACACACGCGTACTGCTCGGCGCACCCCGCGAGCCCGAGCCACAGCCACGATCCACTCCTGCCGTTCATCTGTCCCTCCGGTCCCGCCGCCAGCGTATCCGTTGTCGGGCCCCCCGCGGTACGCTGGATGCGGGACGTCGCGCGGGTGCGGCGTTGGTACCGAGGGGCAGGGTGTCGAACGGACCAGGTCCTCGACCGGGAGCGTCAGGGTCGAACCGGCTCGGGCCGCTGCTGCTGACCCGCCCGGTCGGCCGGGGCGGGATGGGCACGGTGTGGCACGCGCGGCACCCCGACGGGGTGGACGTGGCGGTGAAGGTGCTCCGCCCCGAATACGCCGACAAGGCGGAGGTGCTGGAGGCGTTCCGGCGCGAGGTCCGCGCGGTGGCGGCGCTCGACCACCCAGGCGTGGTGCGGGTGTTCGACTACGGCGTGGTGCCGGAGAGCCTGTCGACCCCCGACGACCCGATCGTGGCCGGCACGCCGTGGCTGTCGATGGAGTACGCGCCGGAGGGCACGTTGGGCGATCGCGCCGGCGCAACCTCGTGGCACGAGCTGCGCGAGACGCTCGCGCAGGTCCTCGACGGGCTCGCACACAGCCACGCCCGCGACATCGTCCACCGCGACCTGAAGCCGCGGAACGTGCTGGTGATGGGCTCCGAGCCCGGGCGTCCGCAGCGGGTCGTCCTCACCGACTACGGGATCGCGCACGCGCTGTCCCAGCGATCGGCGCACCGCGCGCAGGCGGGCACCCCCGGGTACATGGCGCCCGAGCAGATCCAGGGGGAGTGGCGGGACCTCGGGCCGTGGACCGACCTGTACTCCCTCGGCGCGCTCGCGTGGCGGCTCGCCACCGGGCGGTCGGCGTTCGCGGGAGATCGACCCGCCACCGTGCTGTACGCGCAGCTCCACGGCAAGCTGGGTCCGTTCGAGCCCACGTGTGAGGTGCCGGCGGGGCTGCAGGCGTGGATCCGCCGGCTGCTGGAGGTGCGCCCGGCGGCGCGGTACCCGAGCGCCGCCGACGCCGTGGCCGGACTGCGCGCGCTCGACCGCCGGGACGCCGCCGCTCCGGTGCCCCTCGACTGGCGTCCGGGGTACCCCCCCACCACCGTCGCGCCGAACGGCACCGGGCTCGCGCTGTTCGTGCTGCGGCCGTGGCCGCTGGTCGGGCGGGAAGACATCCAGGATCAGCTGTGGGTCGCGCTGAACCGGGTGGCCACCACCCGAAAGGCCGCGGCGGTGGTGCTGTCCGGCGCGCGGGGCGTGGGCAAGACCCGGCTCGCTGCGTGGCTGGCGGAGCGGGCGGCGGAGACGGGCGCGGCGTGGGTGCTGCGGGCGCCCTCCGCCCGGGGCGCCGGCGCAGCGATGGTGCGCGCTGCGCGAGCGTTCTTGCGGATCGACGACCTTCCCGCGGACGAGTCGCGCCAGAGGCTCGCTCGGTGGTTCTCCGACCGGGGCAGCGCCTCCGCCGAGGCGGACGCCGACGCGGTGTACGAGCTGCTCGCCGGCGACTCCCCGCGGGTCGGGCGGCTCGATCCGTGGTCGCTGCTGATCGACCGACTGGCACACGAGCGGCCACTGATCGTGGCGGTCGACGATCTGCACCGCGAGCGCGAGGCGGTAGAGTGGCTCGGGCGGGTGATCGGTACCGAGCGCGCGGTGCTGGTGGTGGCGACGATGGAGCGGTCCGCAAGCCCCCCGTTCCGCGACAAGATCGACGAGCTCCGGCCGTCGGTGCGGTGGATCGAGGTGCCGGCGTTGACTCGGGAGCAGCAGCGCGCGCTGGTCGATGCCGGCGTCGGGCTGGAGCCGCGCCTCGCCGAACAAGTGGTGGAGCGGACCGCCGGCGATCCCGCGCTCGCGGTGAAGGTCGTGGCCGACTGGGCCAAGCGAGGCATCCTGGTGCCCACCTCTCACGGGTTCGGGCTGAAGGACCGCAGCGACGCCCGGGTCGAGGAGCCGTTGGTCGAGGAGCTCGACGCGCGGATGGCGGGCTTGGGGGAGCGGGTCGTGCGGACGCTCGAGGCGCTCGCGGTGCTCGGAGGGTCACGCGTCGCCCGGGGGGAGTGGCAGGCGGTGTGCGCCAGCGCGGGAGCCCCACTGTCGAGCGGCGATGTGGACGTGTTGCGCGCCGCGGGGCACCTGGTGACCACCCAGGAGGGCGGGACGAGCCGGGTGTCCCTCGAGCCGCCGCCGATCCGGGACCTGCTGCTGCACCGGGCGCGCGCAGGGGGTCGGGCCGTGGGGTACCACGAGGCCGCCGCGGCGGTGCTGGTCGCGTTGCCCAAGGCCAGCGCCCGCGAGCGCGCGGTGATCCACTTCGTGGACGCGGGGTCGCCGAACCGCGCGCTGACCCACCTGCGCGCGCTGATCGACGAGTCGGAGCGCCAGGGGCAGGCCCGCCGGCTGCC
>JBEBJC010000991.1:0-3344 GCA_040080105.1 Myxococcota bacterium | reverse complement strand
CCCCCGCAGCAGCGCGTTGTGCGCGCGGATCCGGTCGGCGCCGAACCGGTTCACGAACGCGAGCGCCGCCTCCATCGCGAGCCACGGCGACGGGTCGCGGGTCCCCTGGAAGTCGAACGCGCCGGTGAGCGACGTGCCGACCCCGTGGGACCACACCACCGGGTCGAGCTCGTCGTGGCGCTCGCGGCGCACGTGCAGCACCGCGCACCCCTTCGGCGCGAACAGCCACTTGTGGCAGTTGCCGACCCAGTAATCCGCCCCCGACACCGACAGGTCGATCGGCAGGTGGCCGGGCACGTGGGCGGCGTCGACCAGCACCGGGATCCCGCGGGCGCGGCACCGCTCGACCAGCGCGGCCACCGGGAACACGAGGCCCGTGATCGAGGTGATCTCGTCGAAGATCGCGAGGCGCACCCGGTCCGGCAGCGCCCGGTCGACCGCGTCGAGCACCTCGTCGGGCGAGCCGATCGGGAACGGTACGTCCGCCACCACCACCACCGCGCCGGTGCGCCGGCACACGTGGTCGACCGCGGCCCGCACGGCGCCGTACGCGTGGTTGGTCAGGAAGATCACCTCGCCCGGCTCGAACCGCAGCGAGCGCAGCACCGCGGTCACCCCGGCGGTGGCGTTGTCCACGAACACCAGGTCCTGTGGGTCGGCGCGCAGGAACGACGCGACCGACGACGCCACCCGCCGCACCCGCGACGGGAGTGCCCGCATGAACGCGAGCGGCTGCCCCTCGAGCTCGTTCTGCAGCGCCCGCTGGGCCTCGGTCACCAACTTCGGGGTCGCGCCGAACGACCCGTGGTTGGTGAACACCATGTCCGGCCGGAGCGCGAACAGCGGCCGCGCGCGAGCGCCGAACGCGATCCGCTTCCCCCGCGCCCGCAGGAACGCGTCGACCGCGTCGAACATCGCGTCGCGGGCCCGCCGGAACGCCACCAGCCGCTCGTCCCACCCCCCTGGCGCGGCGTCCGGATCGTCGACGCTCCACACGAGCCGCTCGGGGTCGGTCGAGAACGCCGGCGCCTCCGCGTCGGCCACTGCGGTGATCACGTCGGGCTCGGGCACCTCGTCGAGGGACTTCGCCCGGTGGGAACCGAGATCGACCCCGACCTCGCGCATCACCGCGACCGCCTCGGGGCACACCCGGCCCGGGCGGGTCCCGGCCGACCACACCTCCACGTCGGGCGTGGACAACGCGCGGAGCCACCCCTCGGCGAGCTGGCTGCGGGCCGCGTTCGCCACTCCCACCGCCAGCACCCGCATCGGTCCTCCGTGGTCACGATGGCCCGCCGGCGATAACCCGTCGACCGATGGAGGCCTCGTGAAGTCCAGCCGGATCTACCGCGACGACCTGTTCCGCGACCAGGTGGTGGTGGTCACCGGCGGCGGGACGGGCATCGGCGTGGCGATCGCGCGCGAACTCGGCGCGCTCGGGGCGCAGGTGGTGATCGCGTCCCGCTCGCCCGCGAACATCGAGCCGGCGGCGAAGGGCCTGACGGAGGAGCTCGGCCGGACCGTGGTGGGCGAGACCTGCGACATCCGCGACCGGGACGCCACCGCAGGCCTGGTGGAGCGCGTCGTCGCCCGGTTCGGCCGGCTGGACGTGCTGGTGAACAACGGCGGCGGGCAGTTCTTCAGCCCGGCCGAGGCGATCACCCCCAAGGGGTTCGACGCGGTGGTGCAGACCAACCTCACCGGCACCTGGAACATGACCCGGGCGGCGGCAGACGGGTGGATGCTGGCCCACGGCGGGTCGGTGGTGAACATCACCATGCTCACCCACGGGGCGTTCCCAGGCATGGCGCACTCGGTGGCCGCTCGGGCCGGGGTCGAGGCGATGACCCGCACCCTCGCGGTGGAGTGGGCCGGCCGCGGGGTGCGGCTGAACTGCATCGCGCCCGGGTTCGTCGCCTCGAGCGGGATCGGGCGGTACCCGGCCGGACTGAACGTGGTGCAGCAGATGAAGTCGCTCGTGCCGATGAAGCGGCTCGCGACCTGCGAAGAGGTCGCGTGGGCCGTGGCGTGGCTCGCGGGGCCGGCCGGGGCGTACGTGACCGGCCAGGTGATCACGGTCGACGGCGGCAAGGAGCTGTGGGGCGATTGGTGGCCGATCCCCGACCCTCCCGGGATGCAGCCGGTCGAGATCCCCAAGGAGCCGTGGCAGGAGTGACGATGGCCGACCGGACCGAGATGGTGCGCACGATCGCCCTGCGCGGGGTGAGCGACGCTGCGGTGCTCGCCGCGGTCGGCCAGGTGGATCGGTCGCGGTTCGTGCCGGAGGCGGAGCGCGGGGCGAGCTGGGAAGACCGGCCGCTGCCGATCGGCCTCGGCCAGACGATCAGCCAGCCGTACGTGGTGGCGTGGATGCTCGAGCTCGGGCACGTGCGCGCCGGGATGCGGGTGCTGGATGTCGGCACCGGCAGCGGGTACCAAGCCGCGGTGCTCGCCGCGCTCGGGGCGCGGGTGTACTCGGTCGAGCTGCTGCCCGAGCTCGCCGCGCGCGCGGCCGACGCCCTGCGCGACTCCGGGTTCGGCGCGGTCGAGATCCGGGTGGGTGACGGCAAGGAAGGGTGGCCCGAGCACGCTCCGTACGACGCGATCCTGGTCGCGGCAGCGCCGCAGGTGGTCCCTCCGGCGCTGATCCGGCAGCTCGCCCCGGGCGGGCGCCTGGTGATCCCGGTGGGGAGCGAGCACCACCAGGAGATGGTGCTGCTCGAGCGGCCGGCGTGGGGCGCGCCGGGCGCGGTGCGGCGGTCCACCCACGGCGCGGTCGCGTTCGTCCCGCTGGTGTAGAGCGGGATCGGCCGGAACTCCGCAGGGGGCTCCTCCCCAGCCCGTGCCCGTGCCCGTGCCCGTGCCCCGAGCAGCTGGCGACGCGGACAGATCCCTGGCCTGTCACGCTGGTACGTGGGCGGCTGGAGGAGAGATGGCACGGAGCGTGCGGTTCGACTGCCAGCGGCTGGAGGTCTTCGGTCACGCGGTCGAGGCCGTGGCGGTACTCGATGAGCTGGCGGAGGAGCTTCCCGAGGGTCGGGGGTACATCCGCGACCAGCTGCGGCGCGCGGCGAACTCGATCGCGCTCGACATCGCCGAGGGCGCTGGCGAGTTCGTCCCGGCCGAGAAGGCGCGGTTCTACCGGATGGCCAAGCGGTCGGCGACCGAGTGCGCCCCAGCAGCGAATGCGTCACAAGGTCAGCACCCCCCGGGTCGCGCCGTCTACCGACGACGGAAGTGCCTCCCGGAACCTGTGTTCGGCCAGATCAAGCAGGCGATGGGGTTCAGGCGGTTCTCGATGCGCGGACTGGAGAAGGCGCGAGGTGAGTGGGGACTGGTCTGCC
>JBEBJC010000088.1:0-14957 GCA_040080105.1 Myxococcota bacterium | reverse complement strand
GATCCTGGGCGCGCGCGCCTCCCAATCCTCGCCCGCCTTCTTCAGCTGGTGCAGCCACCCCGCGTACTCCGCCGCCGTCACCGCGAACCGCCGCACGAAGAACCCGTCGACCCACACCTCGGTGAGCGGCCGCGGGAAGCTCACGTCCGGGTCGCCGCCCGACAGGTACGGCCCCTCCGGCACGTAGATCCACCCCTCTCCGATCTCCGCCTCGGTGAACAGCGGCAGCGGCCGCTCCGCGTGTACGTCCCAGTGCCCGTCGCGCTCGATCCGCACCGGGTACCGCGTCGTCCGCCGGCCCGGGGACTCGAGCTCCAGCACCCAGCTCCCCGCCGCCAGCGCCACCCGGTCGAGCGGCGTGTGCCCGAGGTCCACCGGGTCTCCGAGGGCCCACACGGTGGGGCGCTGGTCGTACCGCCGTGCGGTGACCCGGGCGCCCGGAGGATCGGTGACCAGCGACACCGCGCCGCCCGCCCGCAGCCGCGCGGACCGCGTGCCATCGTCCCACGCGACCAGCCGGGTCCGCAAGTACGCCGCGTCGGCCGCAGACCCCGCGCGCTCCGCCTCGAGCAGGCGCTGCAGGCACGCGTCCGCCAGCAACGCCCGCGCGCCCGCGTGCGCCGGGTCGAGCACCAGCGCGCCCTCCCCCGCGGCCTCCACCGCCGCGAACCGGCCCGCCAGCTCGACCTGCGCCTCGGTCCGGGCCGAGATCGCGTCGCGCGCCGCCACCTTGTCCGGGTGGTCGAACGGGAGCCACGGCGCCGCCGCCGCCTCGAGCTCGCGGATCCGCTGGTCCGCCGCCTGGAGCGCCCCGCGCCCCGCGGTCCACGCCGCGAGCGCCGCCCGGCCCTCCGCCACCCGCGCGTCGGCCCGAGTCCTCCGGTTCGCGCCGTCCTGCCACGCCGCCAGCGCGTCGGCCAGCTCCTGTGCGTCCGACCAGCGATCCCGCGGCTCGCGCGCGAGCGCCTTCGCGCACACCGCGGCCAGCTCTTCGTCTAGGTCGGGCACCACCTCGGGCAGCGGGACGATCCGCGGATCGAGGCTCGCGCGCCACAGGTCGTCCCCGCAGATGGCCCGGCGACCCGACAGCACCTCGTACAAGATCGCGCCCAGGCTGAACACGTCGCTGTGGGGTCCCACCTCCGACACCACGCCGAACGCGGCCTCGGGCGCGAGGTACCCGAGGGTGCCGATGACGGTGCCGTCCTGTGTTGCGGCTGGGTCCTGGGCCGGGCCGGCCCGCCGGGTGGCGCCCCCGGCGAGGCCCCAGTCGACGACGTACACCTCGCCGTGCTGCCCGAGCATGACGTTCTCGGGCTTGAGGTCGCGGTGCACGACCCCGCGCCGGTGGGCGAAGCCGACCGCCTGGCAGGCCACGGCGAACGCCGCGAGCAGGCGCGCCTGGCTGAACCGTGCGCCGGAGTCGCCCCGAGCGCCCAGCGCCTCGCGCAGCGAGACCCCGTCCACCCTCCGCATCACCAGGAACGGGTCGCCCTCGTCGGTTCGGCCGAACTCGTGGATCGGCGCGATCGCCGGGTGGTCCAGCGTCGACCCGATCCGCCCTTCGCGCCGGAACGCCTCCACCCGCTGGACCCAGTCGACCGGATCTCCTGGGAGCAACAGCTTGATCGCTACGTCACGGTCGAGCTCGGGGTCGCGCGCCAGCACCACCCGCCCGGCGCCGCCGCGGCCGAGCTCCCCGCGCACCAGGAACCGCCCGATGGTGTCGCTGCGCTCCGTCATGCCGCCTCGGTACCCCCGCTCTCGCGGCGTGGACTTTGCCACGGACCTGCGGGCGGCGTCGACCGTCGGGCGGCGGATGCGTCGTGGGTGGGCGAGGAGCGTCATGCCACTCCTCCTGTGTCGAGGCGCCCGAAGATCACGACACCGGTGCCCGATTCGCCGGTCTTCCGTAGAAGTCTAGGAACAACCTACGTGACCTCGCCACCGGCTCCGCCTCGGTCGCGGGGCGCGCCGAGCGACCTCTGGCTCGGAGCGCTCACCGACGCCCACCGGCGCCGCTCTCCCGCAGCTCGAGCGCCTCGCGCCCCCCGGGAGTCCCCTGGCGGTGCACCCTCCCTGGGGAGGCGAAGTGTCGTCGTTGGACGTGTTGTTGGGCCAGGCAGGTCCGTCAGGTGTGTTCCTTCGGTTCGTGCGCCGGCTCACCGGCCGCGACGACCTGTTCGCGGTGCGCGGACGGTGTGTGGTCGGCAGCGGCCTGCGCGCGGGCATCTACGTCGCACCCGCACATTGGCTGTTCGCCCCCGACGCCGACGACGGCGACGCTCTCCTGGCCGACATCGTGACAGAGGCCTTCGGCGGAGCGGCCGGAGCGACGACTCGGCCCAGCGGAGCTGGGCTATCGTTCGGAGTGGAGGCCGCGGAGCCGATGCCGTCGAGTAGAGAGGCCAGCGCGGTGTACCGTGTCGGGCCGGGTTCGGGTCCGCCAGGTTGGGAGCGCACGATCGACCGGGTGTTCGTCGGCGACGGCCGGCCTTCGGAGGTTCGTACGGTCGCCGGCGACGCGTTCCTGTCGTCTCTCGACCGGTTGGATCCGGAGCTCGCGCCCCGCGTCCCTCCGCCTCAGATCCTGGCGCGCCTGCCGTTCCGGTTTCACGGCCTCGAGTACGACGGGCAGCTGGTGGCGATGTGCGACACCACCGTGGACGACGGGGAGTACGTGGCGATCCAGCAAGTCCACACGGTGGAGCGGCTGCGCGGCCGCGGCCTCGGGGCGGCGTTGCTGGGGAGCGTGCTCGGCTGGGCCCACGGGTTCGGCCGGCGGGTCGTCTACGTGTGTGACGAGCGGAACGAGCCCTCGGCGGCGCTCGCGCGGACGGTGGGGTTGGCGCTGCACGCCGAGGTGCCGTTGTTCACCCCGGACTGAGGTCGCGCCGCACCAATCGCCGGCAACGAAGCGCTGACCGACGTGTCCGCGCTGTACGGGGTGTGGCCGCGCGACAACCGAGCTCGCCCTTCAGGGTGTTTCGGCGGCGAAGCGCTCGAACAGCTGCTGCATCCCCTCGCTGGTGTGGACCGCCCGCTGTCCGACAATGAGCTCGTTGCCCGGGTCCCACCACATGTTGCCCTCGATGAGCACAGGGCCAGTGGCGGTGATGGCGACGTCCCAGCCGATGGTTCGCAGCGGCGCGAACAGGCGCGCGGCGCGTCGAACCAGCGCGCACGCCTCCTCCCAGTGTGGGATGACGAAGCCGGAGAAAGTGACGCGGGTGCTGGGGTGTTCCTCGACCTTCCGAAGGCCGATCCCGTCGGGGGTACCTCCGATGGCTGGCCCGAGCACACCGTCGAAGGAGACGTTCGCGATCAGGTTGCCGGTCCGGCCGCCCTGGAAGTTGTCGGTCAACCGATCTCCGACGATGATCTTGAGCTCGGGGTTGTACAGGCTCACCTCACCTTCGCGCCCGATCCAGCTCACGAGTCGGACCGTCTGTAGCCCCGCCGCGCCGCTGAGCCGCTGCAGCTCGGAGTGATTGTGGACACGTTCCTGCAGCACGAAGCGCCGGTACGTGCTGTGCTTCACCATCATCTTGTACAGGGAGGCCGCGGTGTGCCTCTTGCCGGAGGCACCGACGAAACCACCTCCAGCCCTTCGAAAAGCGCCGACGCCCCAGCCGAACACCCCCGCGGCGGGCTTCACGACGAACTCCTCCGGCAGCTCCTCCCGAAAGAAGCGCTCCCACTCCTCCCGACTCCGGACGGTGACTCCGGCTCGGGTCCACCCACATGGGGTGTCGAACACCGCGTACAGCTCCGGAACGGGTAGTCCCAGCGCGCGGCAGTACGTGTAGAAGACGCTCTTGTCCTCGGTCAGGCACTCCGACGAGGTCGGGTTGAAGTGGAGCTGGTGCGCCTCGAGCCTGCGCTTCGGGATGCAGCCAGCCTCGATGTTCGCGGGGATGTCGGGATCGAGCAGGCCGCACTTCAAGGCCTCGCCGGGGCCGAATCCCCTGCGAGCGTAGAGGCGGGCCGCCCGCCACACCAGCTGAGCGTAGTTCGCCTCGTACAGCCGACGCGCGGCGCGAAGGTCGTTGGCGAGCTGCACCTGGCGCTTCCCGAGCGCCAGTAGGTCTGCTACCTTCGGGAAACGCATGCTCGTCGGACCTGGGGTTGGGCGTTCATGGCGCCGAGATCTGCGAGAACGCCGACTCCAGCGCTCCTCTGCGCGCCTCCGCCAAGGCGATGCAGCGGTGGATGGCCTCGAGCGACTTCGTGGCCGCCTCACCCGAGAGCTCGGGGCGAGAGGAGAACAGGTGGCCGACCTTCGCGGCCAGGCCGGCGTCGCACAGGGGCTCCGCGATCGCGGGCAGGAATGCACGCGCTTGGTCGGACATCCGCGGGAGCAGCGCAGGCAGCGAACGCTCCAGGAAGCTCCAAGCGGCCGCCTGCTGCGCGGGATCCTGGAGTTGGAGGGCTAGAATCTCCAAGACCTCGTTGCTGCGGAGGTGCGGGCCGAGCGAAAGCTCGCGGGCGCGCTCGGCCAGCGCCGGATCGGGGAACCTCGCCAAGGCCTGCAGCAGCACATAGCGTTCGGAGCCGTCCTCGCTCGACAGCAGGCGCTCCGTCATCTGCTCGAACAGCTCGGGCGAGCCCTCCGTGGCGGCGACCTGGTAGGCGATCCACCGGAGCTCGGGCGCCATCGACGCCTCCCCAGCGAGCATGCGGCGGGTCCGATCGAGCGCCTCGGCTCGCGCGGCGGGATCTCGACCCAGATCGCCGACCGCCTCGAGCAGCGGAGCGCGGAGGGCGCGGCGTGACTCGGACTCGCCGGGCTCCTGCTGCCACCCGACCTGTCGCCAGAGCTCTCCGTAGGTTGCCCGAATCCACTCCTGGTGACGGCGCTCTGCCTCCGGCGACAGCTGGACCCGCCGGGTGAAGCGGGGAACGGCGAGGGTGGAATCCACGAGATCCCCGCTGGCCCCTTCGCTGTGCACGAGGCGCGCGATCCCGTTCGCCAACCGATCGTGGTCGGCGTCGCCGAGTGCGAACTCGGTCCAGAGTGCGTCGGCGAGGACGACACGCTCGCGTGGAGCCAGCTCGTCCGTTCCGGCGTCGAACAGCTCGGTGAGCGCCTCCGGCGGGAGGCGCCACCGGTAGTAGCCCACGCCGCCCGCGTTGGGGAACACCCATCGGGGGCAGGAGGGGAGCGCGAGCGTGGCGCGCTCTTCCTGGAGCAACGTGCAGATCTCCGCGTCGGGGGTCCGCAGGCACACGGGCACGTGCCACCTGCGCTCCTGCGCCTGGGCTCCCCTCGGCCGGTACGGGCTCTGCGAGAGGTCCACCACCGCCCGCCCCTCCGCGCAGGTCCAGTCGAGCGACACCAGGGGCAGGCCCGACTGGTGTAGGTAGCTGTGGGTGATCCCCTCGATCTCCTGCCGCTCTGTGGGGGCGGCGCCGAGCCCTGCGAGAAAGTCGGCGGTGGTGGCCGTATCGAAGCCGCGTCCCAGGTAGTCCCGCACCGAGCGGCGGAAGTGCTCCGGGCCGAGCCGACGCTCGACCATCCCGAGCACGGATGCGCCCTTGGCGTAGGTGATGTCGTCGAAGGCCGCGTAGATCTCGCTGGAGGTGTGGATGGGCTGCACGACCTGTCGGGCCTCGGACAGCGTGTCCTGGTCCATCGCCTCCTGGACCCAGACCTGGAACGACTCACCCGCGCGCTCTCCCCCCGCCGAGCGCGCCACCGCGCGGTGCTCCATCCAGGTGGCGAGACCCTCGCTGAGCCACAGGTCGTCCCACCACCCCATCGAGACGAGGTTCCCGAACCACTGGTGGGCGAGCTCGTGCGCCAGGGTCTGCGCGAGCAGCAGCTTCCGACCCGAGGACGCGCCTGCGGGCTGCAGCAGGATGGCGTCCCGGAACACGAGCAGACCGGGGTTCTCCATCGCGCCGGCCTCGAAGTCGGGCATCGCCACCAGATCGAGCTTCGCGAAAGGGTAAGGGGTGCCGAAGTACTCCTCGAGATCGACGAGGAGCTCGGGCAGCAGCGCGAGCGACACCTCGAGCTCGCTCGAGCGCCCGGGGGCGGCGTAGGCGGCGACGGGGATCTCGCGCGGCCTGCGATCCGTGGCCGGCAGCGCAGGCGCCGCGGTGCGCTCGAACGGCCCCACCGCGAACGCGTACAGGTAGGTGGGCAGCGGCGGGGTCGGCGCGAACCGGGTGCGCGTCCGGCCGTCCGCGAGCGCCTCGACCACGGAGCTCGGCGAGTTGGCGAGCGGAGTCGCCTCGTTGGGGGTGACCAGGGTGAGGCGCAAGGGCGCCTTGAACGACGGCTCGTCGAAGCACGGCAGGGCAGTGCGGGCAGCCAACGGCTGGAACTGGGTGACGACGTAGGGCCTGCCGTCGGCGTACACCTGGTACACCCCCTGGAGATCCGACCGCATCGCCGTGGACCAGGTCAGCGAGAGGGTCGCCGCTCCCGCGGGCACCTCCTCGGCCAGCGAGAGGGTGGCTCGCTCGGTGTCGTCCGCCTCGTGGTACTCTGCCGCCACGGACCGTCCGCCGAGCAGGAGCTCGGCGCGAGAGACCTCGAGCCCTTCGCCGTACAGCTCGATCTCCCGAGCCGGGCCGTCGAGCTGGACCTCGATGCGGGCCGTCCCCGACAGCGTCGGCTGGCCTGGGGTGACGTCGAGCTCGACCTCGTACAGGGTCGGCCGGACGAGCCCGGACAGCCGCGGTGAGGGAGGCGCTGCGGGGGAGCTGCAGCCGATGCCCCAGGCGGCCGCGATCACGAAGGAGAACCCTGACAAGGGCGGCCCCCGGTTCGGCGCAAGGTGAGCGAGCGGAAGTCGAGGGCCGCGAGGGACCCACCGCTGGGCGGGCTCGCCCCCATCAGCAGGTGGAGCGCGTCGAGCGCCATGAAGTCGGCGACGATGCTGTTGATGGGTCCGAACGACAGCGCCGTGATCGGCGGTGCTTCGCCGAGCGGCGGGTCGGCCGCGGGAGTGGGTGTGCTCTCGGCCCTCCACGAGCCGCTGAAGGCGCGACAGCCGCCGCTCACGACCGGTACGCCGCAGGTGCCCGCGGCCTCGGCCACGATCCTGTCGATCCGACCCGGTGGGGTGTCGGCCCCGTGCACCAACAGAGCCGCCGGCTGCCCGTCACGCACCAGCCGCCCCGCCAGGCTGGCGGCGTCCAGGATGGGTTCCACCAACGTCTCCACCGAGGCCTCGGGGTCGATCGACCGCACGTAGCGGTGGGCCACGTCGACCTTCAGCGCGCCCACGTCCGTCGGAGTGAACAGGAACTGCCGGTTGAGGTTGCTCACCGAGACCCGATCGAAGTCGATGAGGGTGAAGTCGCGCACCCCCGCCGCCAACAGGTGCGGCAGGACGACGCAGCCGATCCCACCCATGCCCAGCAGGACCACGCGAGCCGTCAGCAGTCGCCGAACCGCGGCCGTGGCGTCCAGACCGAGCGCCTCTGCGTAGTCGAACGTCTTCTCGAGGCGGGTGCCCCTCCACAGGTTCGGCTGCGCCGGGACGAGGAAGTGGTTGCGCCGGAGCGCCGCGAGCAGCTTCTCGAAGGCTCGTGGCCTCGGCGCCGCGGAGACGAGCTCGGCCGGGCTCGCGCCGTCCACCAGGCGGGTGAGCAGCGCGAACTCGGCCGTGTCCACCGGTGCGAGGCGAAGCACGCGCTCGGAGACGAGGTGGGCGACGCCATCCCCTGCGACGAGCTGCAGCGAGCGAGGGAAGCGGAGGAGGGTGTTCACGGTGGACCCCGGTGGACCAACCGGTCGAAGCGGAAGTGCCCGGTGGTGGAGAACGACAGCCCGCCGACTTCGGGCCGCTTGAGGTACACGCTGCGCAGGTGCGCCACCGGGATCGCCGGCACCGAGGTGAGGAGCCGGTCGACCAGCGCACTTGCCGCCCGGCCGGTCCCCCCATCCGACGGGTCGTGCGCCGCGTCGAACAGGGGCTGCGTGGGGTGGCCGTCACCCGACAGGGACCAGGCGAACAGGTACACCAGCGCCGCGACGTGGGGGAAGGTCGCCGTGCGGAGTCTCAAATAGGCGTCGTGTGGAGGGGGGGAGGCTTCGTCGAACGGCACCGGCACCGGCACCCCCACCACGCCGAGCTCCGACCACTGCGCGAGCACGGCGTCGAGCAGCTCGCGGTTGGGGTAGTACGGGTTGTACAGGACCCGCAGCGGCGCTCCGGCCAGCTCGGGTGGCCTCGGCCCGGGGCTCGATGGCAATCTGTGGGGCGGCAGCGTGAAGGCCCCCTCGGGCCCGAAGCTCTCGGCGGGCACCCAAGACGGGGCGAGCCCAGAACAAGCGCCGGAGCGGTCGAGGGCGTTGCAGAGCGCCGTTCGCGCCGCAGCCGAGCGCCAAGGCGCGTTCGCCTCCGGAGAGAACTCGATCTGGGCGAAGATCCCGCTGGGTTCCACACACAGCAGCGGCGTCCCGGCGTATTCCCCCAGGCGATCGAGTGGGAATCCGGTGTTCGACGAGACGTCGACCGCGCGCGAATTGAACAACTCCGGAGAGAGGGCCGGCGTGCGGTTGACGCGAAAGCCCAACCCCGGCCGGCCGTGGTCTGCACCGGAGAAGTGGGAGTTCCGCTCGAACATGAGACAGTCCGGCTCCTGGCTGTGGACCCGGAGGTACGGTCCGCTGGCGAGGCCCGGGCGCGGAGCGGCGGGAGAGAGCTCGATCGACGTGAGCGCAGCGGGCAGGTGGCCGGCCGGTCCGCGCAGGCTCAGCCTGACGGTGTGTGCCCCGCGCGCCGAGACCTTGCTCACCTGCGCGAGGACTTGACGCCAGTACGGCGCCTTCACCGCTCGGCCGAGCCCCGCCAACACGTCCCTCGCGGTCACGGGGGCGCCGTCCGACCAGCGGCGCTCGGGGTCGACCTCGAGCGTGAGCGAGTCGTCGTCCGCCTCCACCGAGCAGCAGATCGCGGGCGCGTCGTCCAGCGCGCGCAACGGCAGGTGAGCGGCGCACGCGACGAGCCGACCGATGTAGTCGCCGTGCCCCGGGAGCTCGAGCGACAGAGGGGCGTCGTCCAGCTCGAGTACGACCACGCCGTCAGGCATGGGGAGGCCGACGGAACGACAGGGAGAACAGCGCCGCTGCCGCCAGCGCCATCACGCCGGACCACGCGTAGGCGGCTGGCATCGGCAGCAGCTCGAACAGCCGACCCCACACGAGGTACCCCACCGACACTCCGACCGCGTTGATCAGGCTGTGCATCGACAGCAGGGTGGCTCGCGCCCGGCTGTCGATGTTCTCTTGGATGTGCCTGTCGGTGAGCAAGTAGATCAGGTCGGGGATGGTGACCACCACGAACACCAGACCCAACGACACCCACGGCGAGCCGAGCCCGTTGAGCGCCGTGAACGCCGCCACGGCCACCGAACCCGCGACGAGCGCCCGCGGTACGTCGGCTGCGGCAGGCGCGAACCGGCCGAGCCAGGCCATCGCCCCCGCCGACACGATCTGGGCGCTGGCGTAGATCCATCCGATTTGCCATGGATGGAACGAATACCCGGTGAACAGCCGCTGGGTGTAGATGAAGTAGGGCGTCGTGGTGGCCTCGACCAGCGCGCACCCGACGGAGAACAAGATCAACCGTCGCCCGGGGCCGGAGCGAGCCAGCGCCATAACCGCTTCCCGGATCGGGACCATCGGCTCTTGGTCCGGCTCGTCCGCCGCGCCGCGGTAGACCGAGCGATCCTCTCGGATGAGCCACAACGCGAGCCAGGACACCGACAGGGCGAGCGCGTTGGCGCCGTACACGAGCCCCCACGAGACCTGGGCGAGGTAGCCGCCCACCACGATCGCGAGCGCGAGGGTGGCCATCTGCGCGCTCTGCAGGCGCGAGTTGACGAGCAGGTAGTCCCCCTCTCGCTCGAGCGACTTGAGGGTGTCGAACAGCAAGGCTTGCCCGGAGCCCGAGATGAACGAGAACGCGATGCCGTTCAGGACGAACAGAACGAGGAACGACCAGAACGTGCCGGGTCCCCACAACATGCCGAGCGTGGTCGAGATCTGCAGGCCCACGCCGATGAGGACCGACCACCGCCGCCCGAACCGATCGCCCAACACCCCCGTGGGCACCTCGAACAGGAAGTTCGCCACGAACAGGCTGGCCTGCAGGACGCCGGACTGGCCGTCCGTCACGCCGCGAGAGGTGAGGTACAGCAGGAACACGCCGCGAGAGAAGGCCAGCGCGCCCGTCACCGCGTAGACGAGAAACAGCGGCAGGTTGCGCTGCTGCGCCCGGCGAGACGGATCGGAGGACGCGGTGGCGGATGTCGACACGGCTACCCCGCACCCGCACCAGCGGCCCGTTGGTCCGCTGGGCGGTCGTAGCGGCGGATCCACCCCTGCACGGGGAAGTAGATCGCCTCGTCGAGGAGCTCGGAGAGGGCACCGTCGCTGGTCCTCGCCAACAAGCGAGCGAAGATCTGCTGCAGCCGCGAGAGGTCCGCTGCGCGCAGTCGTCCCAACCCGAGCTCCCTCGCGAGGAAGGCCGCGAACTCAGCGTTCATCCCAGACAGGATGTCGATACACTGCTGGCGCAGCGCCGCCCGGGACGGCTCGTCGAGGCGGTCGATCAACGCCCTGGCCGCCTCGGGATCGTGTAGCGCCTCGGGGCGGGGCTCCCCGTGCTCCGCCAGCCAAGCATCGAGGCGATCGTGTGCCTCCGTACGCCTGTTGCGAGGGGGCTCGAGCGGAGAAGCCCCGATGCTGTGTTGCTGGAAGGGTACGAACTGCGACATCGCCGAGATGCCGATCCTGCACTCGAGGCCCTCCTCGGCGGGCAGGTCGAGCAGCCGAGTGAGCCCCATGCCCCGGAACTGCGGGTGTACGATCGTGCGCAGCTGGATCTCGACCTTTCGATTGAGCTCGGCCAGCAGGTCGATACGCTCGAGGCCGCGAGCGAACGGACGCCCGGTGACGGCCACCGCGACGGGCCGGTCCTCGTATCGGACCACGCGAACCCGGCGCACGCCGTCGACTCCACCGAGGTCCGCCCGAGGGTCGACATAGTGGAACTGGGCGAGCGCAGCGTAGTCCTCGAGGGTCCCGTCGGCGACGCTCATCCGATCGCGACCTGGCGGGACTGCTCGCCCGGGACCCCGCATGGTGGTGGGTGGACCGTCGAGACCGTGGCGGACGAGGTGGTCGGGCCCCAAGGCGTCGATCAGATCGTCTGCGGTCGCGGATGCGAGGTACGCCGTCACCCCACGCTGGCGGCAAAGGCGGCCGAGGTTGAACGCCACGATCTGCGCCGTGAGGCGGTCGAGATCGTTCAAGAACTCGTCGATCACGACGACGTTGGGTCGATCCTGCATCATCAGGGCGAGTGAGGCGCGCGCACGTTGCCCCGCCGACAGCACCGCCATCGGCCGGCACAGCAACTTCGCTTCAGCCAGGCCGAACCGTCCGAGCAGCTCGATGGTCTCGGAGAGGCCGAGATGAAACTGGTCGACCAGGGCGACCTGCGGGTCTGGCGGCTCCCGGGGGACGACCGCGTCCGGGAACTGTTCGACCACGCGTCGGAGGAGGAGGCTCTTGCCGGCGCCGCTCGGCCCGAGGACCAGCGTGACGCCTTTGGTGGGGAGGTCGACCTCGGCGCCGAGGGTGCCCCGAGGCCCCGACGGTGCCCTCAAGCCGAACAGGCGTCGGACCTCGTCGATCCGAGGGGAGGACGCGACCTCCCGGTCGGTTACCCGGCAATCGAGGCGGAGACGATCAGACATGGGCCTGCTGCGCCGGGGCCCGGCTCCAGGCGAGGACCTTCCAGAACAGCGCAGCCGTCCCGCTGACCTTGCTGCGGACCACCTCCCGATCCAGGCTGCGCCCGGCGGAGAGCTGCTCGATGATCTTCTCGGTGACCGGGGCGAGGTTCGTCGAGGGTTCCCGGGGCGTTTCAATCAGCTCGGAGAGCAGGGCGGTCTGCCAAGGCTTGAGCCTGAGCACGACCAGCGAGTCGCTGGGCTCGTTGTAGATCAGGTATTGCGTGGGCTCGGACCGGATCGCCGCGAGATCGACCTCCGGGAGGCGGGCGAACACCGAGTGCAGCGGGACCTCCGTGCGGACGATCGCCCACCTGGGCGTGTCGCCTTGGGCGGGGAGGTACGGGTTCACCACCTCGGACAGGACGTCGATCCCGCGGACGGCGTCGACCGCGGCGTCGAACTGCAGGCTGTCGACGAGCGCTCGCCTGTGCTCGGTGGTCCCCTCGGCCCTCTGGAGCAACCACTGGCGTAGCGCCTCGCCGAACTGCGACGGGTCGTCGGTGGTCTCGGCGAGGGCGGTCATCGCCTCGACGTAGCTCGCGATCCCGGCCTTCTTCATCAGGAACAAGGACCGGAACGAGTGGCGGCAGAAGAAGCGCACCAATCGGATCAACTTCTCGTAGAAGGCGTAGGGCCGGTTGTTGTAGCGAATGAACCCGAACCCGGTGAACAGGTCGAGGTGCTCCCGGACGAGCTGTTCGATCTCCGGCGGTCGGAACGCCCCGAACGTATTGCTCTCGACCGGTTGGATGTGCTCACGGAAGCTCGCGGTGACGGGCGCGCCCGGCAGCGGCTGCAGAATGCTGAGGTCGGCGCCCGAGAACCCGCTGGCCACGCTGTCGAAGATGATCGTGAGCGTGTCCTCGAGGTCGCGATCGCTCTCGTCGGGGTAGCCGATGATGGTGTTGGTCTCGAGCTGGATCCCGGCGATCTTGCAAGTCTCGAAGAACGTGTACGACTTCGAGCTGTTGGGCAGCTTGCGCATCATCTTGAGGATCTTGGTCGATCCCGAGTCGACGCCACAGAACATCGAGAAGCAACCGGCCCGACGCATCCGCTTCGTCACGTCCAGCGGGAGATTGTCGGGGCGCACCGCGCACGCCCACTCGAACTGGGTGTTGTGCTCCTCGAAGTAGTCCAGGAAGCCGTCGAGGTAGTCCCGCTTGTTCGAGAAGTTGTCGTGCAGGAAGTTGACCCGGGTGATCCCGTACTTCTGATTGAGCTCGGTCAACTCCGCGAAGATCGCTGCCGGGGACTTGGCCCGGAACTTCCGCTCCCAGAACGGGGCGATCGTACAGAACGAGCAGGCGTAGGTGCATCCTGTCCCGACGTACAGATCGAAGATCCGAGGGCTGGCCAGCTCGAGGTAGGTCGGCAGATCGACCAGATCGTAGGCGAGACCCGGCAGGGAGTCGAGGTCACACAGCGGCACCGGGCCGTCGTCGACCGGCCCCGCCGCTGCCGTCCGCGAGAAGCCGGCGACCGCGGGGAGCTCGAGGCCCCGGGCGAGCTCCGCGGCGAGGGCGCGGGTGGCGAGCTCGCCTTCGCCCTTGCACACGTAGTCGACCGCGTCGGGGAAGCGACGTTGCAGCTCGGGCGTGGTCCCGAACACGCCGGGCCCTCCGAACGCCACGCGAACGCCCGGGCTGCGGGCCTTGAGCGCGCGCCCGAGCAACAGCCCCATCGGCAGAGAGTCGGCGAGCACCGTGATGCCGACCAGCGTGGGAGCTCGGGTCAAGATCCGCTCGCACATCCCGTCGAGGTACCGGTTCGAGGTGAGGTCCGCTTCGCCGAGCCGGTGCGCGAGTTCGAAGTCGTGCACGCTGACCGAGTGCCCGTCCTGGCGGACGCTGGCGGCGATCGACAGCAACCCGAGGGGCAGGAACAGCGGCGCGTTGCGTTCCTCGTTGATCAGCGGTCGGACAAGGGCGACGTGCACGGCATTCCCGGGATCTGGAGAGAGGGACGCAGGTCGAACTGTTGGAACGAGGTTCCAACAGTTCGGTTCTGCACTACCGGATCAGCAGCGGCGCGAGCTGATGAGGCTCAGCGCGGTCTGGTCCATGGAGACGGGCTCCAGATCGAGATCATCGGCGGAGTCGATCTCCTCGCCATCGACGAAGAGGGTGAGCTCGATCTCGGTGTTGTTGACGGACTCTTCCATGATCGCTCCACGGTTTGGGACGGACGACACACATGGATTTGTGTGTCTTGCAGCGAATTCCGCCGCCCGTGGACTGTAGACACATTTCGGGGCCTTCGCCATAAGAAAGGCGAACTGCGTACCCACTGTGGGGCCTAGAAGGCCGCCGGCCTAGGCCACCGTTCGATCGTGTCCGCCTACCGGAGTGATCGATACGAAGTGAAGGCGGCGCGACGCGGGCCGATCCGCCCGGTGCTGGGCGGCCATCGGTTACGGGGGCCACATGTGGTTGGTGCTCACCGTCGCCGCTCGCGCGGCCATGCCCCCCGACGTGGACCTGAACGACATCCTCGCGTGGGAGAACGCCGCCGACCGGCTGCTCGAGATGCCGAGCGGGTGCTGGGAGTGGGTGGGCGAGGCGAAGTGGGACTGGGACGTGGGGCGGTTCGGCGGCAGCCGGGGCGACGCGGTGTTCGCCGGGCGCACCCGCGACGGCACCTGGGGCACCGTGCACCTGGAGCCGATGGGCGAGCTGCTGCTCGGCAAGGATCAGCCGCTCGCCCCGGTGTACGACGCGCGCGAGGCCCGGTTCGCCCCGCTGGTCGGCAAGTTCGAGGGGGCGCGGGTCACCGTCGCGGGCGCGGGCACCAACCAGACCGAGGCCGACCTGAGCAAGAACGCGGCGGCGGCCAACGTGCTGCGGGTCGCGCTCGATCGGCTGGCCGACGACGCGTACACCAGCGACACCCGGTGGGACGACGCGCGCGGCGGGGTGGTGCTGCACCGCCAGATCGCGCTGGCCGAGGGCGACAAGCAGCTGGTGGACTACCAGGTGTTCTTCCCGGGCGGCGGACTGTTGCCGACCGCGATCGATCTGGTGTTCCCGGAGACGTTCCACACGGGCCGGTTCCCCCGCTGGACGATCCGCGACGCGGGCGTGCACGTGCGGGGCGCGATCTCGGGCGACCAGGTGTTCCCCACGTCGGAGGCGTTCAGCTTCGGGTTCGGGATCCTGGGGTTCCGGTTCCACGGCGCGCAGACGGTGCGGTAC
>JBEBJC010000990.1:0-3347 GCA_040080105.1 Myxococcota bacterium | reverse complement strand
TGGTGGTGGACGTGCGGGAGCCGGACGAGTTCGACGGGAGCAACCTGTACCAGGCGGCGTACGGCGGGCGGGTGCCCGGCTCGGTGAGCGTGCCGTGGCGGTCGCTGCTCGACGGGACCGCGCCCGCACCGCCCCGCGATCGGCCGCTGATCGTGTACTGCACCGGGGGGGTGCGCTCGGCGATGGCCTGGCTGTGGCTGACGAACCAGGGCTACGCGGTGGCGAACTACGACGGGAGCTGGTGGGACTGGGCGGCGTCCGAGCCTCGCCCGTAGGCCGTGGGTCAGCGCCCCTTGCGCAGCTGCGCGAGGTACTGCGCCGCGTCGCGGAACTCCCACCCGGTGCGGGCCATGATCACCTGCACCGTCCCCGCCAGCCCCTCGGTCGCGATCAGGTGCTCGATCTCGGCGTCGGACGGAGGCCCCTTCGGCGTGGCCTTGGCCACGGCGGCGGGGGTGGCCGCGGCGGCGGGCTTGCCCTTCGCCGCCTGTGGCGCCGGAGGCCAAGGCGCGGCGGCCGGAGCCGGAGCGGCTGGGGCTGCGGCCGCCTTCTGCCGTCGGTTCTGCGCGGGCTGTCGCTTCGACGCCTGGGCCGGAGGGGCAGGGGACTCAGCTGCAGCTGCGGCTGCGGCAGCGGCGACCTTCCCGGCGTGCCCCTGGCGCCGCCAGTGCGCGCCGAAGTGCTCGTCGTCCCACTGCTTCGACGGCCAGTCCGGCTCGAGCCGACCCGACAGCGCCCACGGCGTCTGCGAGGGCCAGGTCATCAGATCCGGGCCCAGGTCCAGCGGAGTGAACGGGCGCACCACCGGGGTCGGCGCTTGGTTCGTGTGCTTGTGACCTGCGACCGCCGGCCGATGGAGCCGCTTCGGCTGGGCGAGGCGGGCCGCGATCGGCGCACCGAACACCGCGGTCAGGGTCGCCCCGGTGAAGAAGGCCACGAGGAGCTCGATCATCGCAACCTCCACAGAACGGATCCGCAGCCTACCTCAAGTCTCGGTGAACCCCACCCGCCGCAGCCCGCGGGCAGACTTGGTCCAATCGCGCACGACCCGTACGTGCAGCTCCAAGTAAACCCTGCACCCGAGGATCTCGATCAGGTCCTTGCGGGCGAGGGTCCCGATCCGCTTGAGCATCTCGCCGCCCTTGCCGATCACGATGCCCTTCTGTGACTCCCGCTCCACCACCACGTCGGCGAAGATCCGTACGAGCCCCGTGGTCTCGCGCTCGGTCTCGTCGAACTGGCGCACCTCCACGTGGGTCGCGTACGGGATCTCCTGCTCGGTCAGGTGGAACACCTTCTCCCGTACGATCTCGCCGACGAGGAACCGCTCGGTGACCTGCGCCCACTCGTCGGCCGGGAACAGCGCGGGGGCCACCGGCAGCTGCGCCCGCACGCCCGCCATCAGCGGCGCCATTCCGTCGCCCGTGAGCGCCGACACCGGGTACGCCGCCACGATCGGGAGCCGCTGCCGCACCGCGTCGATCACCGGCAGCAACAGGGGGTGGGGCACCACGTCGATCTTGTTCGCCACGAACAGCACCGGCACGCCGCTGCGCGCGAAGCTGTCGGCGAGCTGCTCGTCGATCGGGTCGAGGATCGGCTCGGACCGCTCGGCCCTCGCCGCGAGCTGGGTCATGTCGCCGATCCAGCACGCCACCTCGACCTCGTCGAGCGCGCTCAGCGCCTGCTGCACCATGTTCCGGTTCAGCTCGGTCCACGCCTCGTGGATCCCCGGCGTGTCGATCACGATCACCTGCGACCGGTCGTCGCTGTGGATCCCCGCGATCCGGTTGCGGGTCGTCTGAGGCTTCGCGCTGGTGATCGCGAGCTTGTTGCCCAACATCCGGTTGAGCAACGTGGACTTACCGGCGTTCGGGCGACCGAACAGGCCGACGTAGCCACAGCGGAAGTCGGGGGGTTGGGGCTCGGCCTCGTTCACGTAAGTACCTCGTCGATCACGTATTCACCCCGGGGCAGGGACGGGTCGGGTCGAACCGTCACCGCCGCCAGGCCATGGGCCGCCCGCAGCGTACGGACGTGCTGGTTGCGCGGTCCGCGGGTGGTGGTCTCGTCGGCGGGGTGGCACCGAATCTCGATCCGGCTCCCCCGGCGCGCGGCGGCCGCGCGCACCAATAGCACTTCGAGCGCCCGGCGCGCCTCGACCAGCTGGCGCAGCGCCGGGTGACGAGGCCCAGCGACCGCGCGCCCGACCCCATCGGGGCCCGGGTTCACCCCGATCCGGATCACCTCGACCCCGGCCGCGTCGAACACGTCGAGCATCACCCGGCAGGTGGTCACCGCCTCCCCGAGCTCGAGCGCGACGTACCGGCCCTCCATGTGGGCGTCGTGCAGCCCGGAGCGGGCGAGCACCAGCACCGGGTGGATCCGGGCGAACCGCACGGCCGGCGCGGCCCGCTCGGCGTCGCGGACCGCGGCAGGGTGGTCGGTGTGCGGCAACCCCGGCGCGAGCACGATCCCGGGCTGCGCGCCGAGCGCCGCGATGCCCGCGAGCTGCTCGTCGAGCTGGCGGCCGCTGTACTTGCGCCCGGCCGCCCGCAGCGCCACGTCGTCGAACGTCAGGGCGTCGAGCTCGATCCCCACCGCGCCCCGGTCGACCAGCCGAGCGGCCTCGGAGCGGGTCAGCAGGTCGGGCCGGACCCGCGCGTGGAACGGCAGGCCGTCGAGCGCGTCGAGCTGCGCGTCGGACGGAGGGGCGCCGCCGTAGAACCCGACCCGCAGCGGCGCCTCGGGACCCGCCCGATCGCGGTAGTTGTGGATCAGCGCCCGCACGACGTCGGCGCTGGTCGGCCCGGGAGGCGGCGCGCACAGCAGGCACCGCGGCGGGTGGGGGCAACACCCGAGCACCACCGGGACGATCGTGGCCGGGGTCATCGGGCGCTCCGGGCCGGGGCGACCCGAGCCTCGAACGTCCCGTCGTTCGCGTCGGCGGCGGCGGCGCGCGACGCCTCGCGCTTCGACGGGCCGCGCCCTCGGCCGACCACCCCCTCGCCGACCCGGACCTCGACCTCGAACACCGGCGCGTGGGGCGGCCCGACGATCGACACCACGTCGTACACCGGGGTCAGGCCGAGATCGCGCTGGGTCCGCTCCTGCAGCAGGTTCCGCGGGTCCTTCCACCCGTCGATCTCGGCGGCCGCGAGCGCCTCGATCCGCTCGCCGAGCCACGCGCGCACCACCCGCTCCGCGCGGTCGTACCCGCCGTCGAGGAACACCGCCCCGAGCACCGCCTCGACCGCCCCCGCGAGGACCGAGGCCCGCGTGCGGCCCCCGCTCTGCTCCTCCCCGGTGCCGAGGCGGATCGCGCGGTCGACCCCCGCGCAGAAGCC
>JBEBJC010000087.1:0-14985 GCA_040080105.1 Myxococcota bacterium | reverse complement strand
CTCGGAGACGAGCAGCGCCCGCGTCTCGCCCGCCTGCAGCGCGACGATCGCCTCCGCCAGCCCGGCAGCCCCCGCCCCCGCGACCGCCACGAGGCCTCTCTCGTCGACCCCGGCCCGCGCAGCGGCCACCAACCGGGACGGAGAGTCCTCGGCCGAGCGGTTCGCCGCCGACCCGAGGATCAACGCGCGCACCCGGCCCCGGTCGGCGACCTCCTCCATCCGACCGATCATCACCCCGGCGACCCCGGCGCCGTGGTCCCCCGCGATCAGCGCGAGTTCGACATCCCCGGATCGCACGGCCTCACAGGCGGCGTGGACCGCGCAGGACAACCCCGCTCCCGCCTCGATCACCGTGGCGGCAGGGCCTGGGATCCCGAGCAGGTCGGCGAGGAACGCGGCGTCTCGGATGGTGACCCAGGTGGGATCCGACACGCCGAGCCAGGTGCCGACCCGGAGCGTGCGCAGCCGCTCGATCCGGATCCCCGATCGCTCCAGCGCCTCGTACGCGACCTCGCACACGTGGGGCATCACGCCGCCGAGGCCCCGGACCTCGTCGGCGCCGATGCCGAACAGCGCGCGGTCGAACACCACGTCGGCATCGAACTCGTGAGCGTCGCGAACGATCGCCGCGAGCAACGCGACGGGTTCGACCGGCCCTGGCTCTTTCGGAGGGAGCGCCCGGGGAATCAAGTCACGCAGCGGCCGCAAGCGGGGTACCTCCTCCTCGCGTGCCGAGGGTAGCAGGAAGGCTCGAC
The DNA here is from genome assembly GCA_040080105.1 of Myxococcota bacterium. GTDB lineage: Bacteria > Myxococcota_A > UBA796 > UBA796 > JACKER01. Next base: position 14,230 of record JBEBJC010000087.1, on the reverse strand, counting down.
CGGGTGGGGAGCACCCACCGTTTAACGAGGTGCATCGCCCCCGTTCACTTCGGATGGCGACACCGATCGCGGCGCGATCGTAGCGCGATCGCACCGGATAGGGACGTGCCGCGCCGACCGCGAGGTCGCGGAATGCCACGAACCGACGCGGACGGTCCACGGCGGTCGCTTGGTGCGCAGGTGCGCCACCGTGCGTTCCCCCCCATCGACACCACGGCGCGCCGCGAGGTTAACTACCGGCGCCCTGCGGGGAGCCACCTGCAGGCGCGGAGGACATGTGCCGGAGATCGTCATCGACGACGTCGCCCGCCGCTACGGGCGACGATGGGCGCTGGCCCACGTGCAGCTCCGAATCGAGCCGGGCCAGGCCTGGATGTTGTTGGGGCACAACGGCTCGGGCAAGAGCACGCTGCTCCGGTGCCTCGCCACCGCCCAACGCGTTCACCACGGCCAGATCCGGTATGGCGGGCGGAACCTGTGGGACAACCGATCCGAGCTGCGAGAGAAGATCTCGGTGCTCGGCCACGCCCCGGCGCTGTACGACGACCTGTCGGCGATGGAGAACCTGTCGGTGTGGGCGGCGTTGGGCGGGTTCGCCGGCGTCGACCTGGGGGCGGCGCTCGCCCGGGTCGGGCTCGACCCTGGCCGCAAGGAGCCCGTCCGCGCGTTCTCGGCGGGCATGCGGCGGCGCGTGGCCCTCGCGCGGATGTTGCTCAAGAAGCCGGAGTTGGTGTTGCTCGACGAACCGTTCACCGCGCTCGATCCGGGCGGCCGGGAGCTGCTGATCGGCGTGATCCGCGACCTGCGGGACGCCGGCGCGACCCTGGTGCTCGCCACCCACCTCCCGAAGGTCGCGCAAGCGGTCGCGGAGCACGCGGTGATCCTCGACGAGGGCAAGGTGGTGTTCCGCGGCCGGGTCGACGAGCTCCCGCCGGGGCTGGCGTTCGAATGACGCTCCTCCGACAGATCGGCGCGATGTTGTGGAAGGAGCTGCTCACCGAGTGGCGGATGCGATCGCGCATCTCCGGGATCTTCTGGTTCTCGCTGGCGCTGGTCTTGATGGTCGCGTTCGCGAACCCGGCGTCGCACACCCTGCGCGAGATCGCGGGCGGGACCTTGTGGGTCGCGATCCTCCTCGCGTCGACCCGGTCGCTCGACCAGTCCTACGCGGTCGAGCACGAGCACGGGGCGATGGAGGGGCTGCTGCTGTGGCCGGTCGACCCGATCGCGATCTACTACGGGAAGGCGCTCGCGAACACGCTGGTCCTGCTGCTGGTGTCGGCGGCGGTGCTGCCGGCCCTGCTGGCGATCTTCGACCCCCCGCTGAAGGGGTCGATGCTCCAGCTCGCCGCGATCGTGGTGTTGGGGTGCGCGGCGATCGCGGCGCCGGGCACCTTGCTCGGCCTGATCACGTCGCAGGCGCGCGGATCGTCCGTGATGTTGCCGTTGCTGATGTTCCCGCTGGTGGTGCCCGCGCTGCTCGCGTCGTCGTCCGCCACCAGTCGGGTGTTCGAGGGGGATCCGATGAACCAGGCCCCGAGCTGGATCTACCTTCTGGTCGCTTTCAATGCGGTACATTGGTCGATCTCGGCCCTGCTGTACGGCCGGATCTTCGAGGACTGACCATGGCCACGACCAACCCGACAGAACCGCGACCGGCGGTGACAGAACCGACCAAAAAACCGCAGGGCCGAGCATTGCGCGGGTCTCGCCGATGCGCGATCGTTGCGTTCGCCCGGACGGGCCTGGCCCGTTCTCCTCACTCACTCGTCCTGCGGGCCCCGGTCCCGCTCCTCTCGGGAGGTGTGCCATCGACGGAAGCCTGATCACGAAGCTGGTCGCCCTGGCCGGCCTCGCGTACCTCGGAGCGATGGCCGTCCTGTCGTGGCGGGGTCGCCGCCCGATCCTGCCGGTCCCGTGGGAACACCCGCTCGGCGTCGCCGGGCTGTTGCTGGTCGTCGCCGGCAACGTGGTGGGGCTGACCTTCGCGCCGCGCGAGCGGTTCATGGGCGAGGTCGGCCGGATCATGTACGTGCACGTGCCCGCCGCGTGGGTCGCGATGATCTGCTTCGCGCTCGCCGCCGGGTTCGCGGTCGCGTTCCTGATGACCGGCCGTCGGTGGTGGGACTCGGCGATGGAGGCGTCCGCCGAAGTCGGTGTGCTCACCGGCATGTTGTTGCTGCTGCTCGGCGCGATCTTCGCCCGCCCCACCTGGGGCGTGTGGTGGAGCTGGGACCCGCGGCTCACGTCGTCTTCGGTGATGACGCTGTCGTTCGTCGGCGTGTTGTTGTTGCGTGGGATCGTACGGGATTCGGATCGGCGGGCCACGTGGAGCGCGATCGCCACGATCCTCGCCGGGGTGAACGTCCCGATCGTCTACATGAGCGTGAAGTGGTGGGCGTCGCTGCATCAGATGCAGTCGGAGACAGCCAAAGGGTCTGCCATCGCGCCCGAGATGCGGTGGGTCATGTACTTGAACTTCTGGGCGTTGTTGTTCCTTTGCATCTGGTTCCTGGCGCGCCGGTACCGTCTCTCGGAAGCGAGGGCGGAGGCCGAGATGCCGGAACCCTTGCCGGAGATGGTCTGATGACCGGTGTAATCAGCGGAGGCTGGGAGTACGTCTGGGGCGCCTACGTCACCTACTGGGTGTTCTTGGGCGGCTACGCCGTGAGCTTGTGGATTCGAAGCAGGGAGGAGCGATGACCGACACGACGAAGAAGCGCCTGTTCGCTGTGGCCGCCATCGGGATCGCCCTTGGCGCCCTTGGCGTGATCTCGATGGGAGGGATCGGCGAGAACCTCGTCTACTACTGGACGCCCACCGAGTTGTTGACGAACGACAAGGCGGAGGACGCGGTCGTCCGCCTCGGCGGGATGGTGGTCGCGGGCACCATGAACTGGGACCGTGAGACCCAGGTCGTCACGTTCGACCTCACCGACGGAGAGCGAACGGTCAAGGTGCGCAACGAAGGGAACCCGCCGCAGATGTTCCGCGAGGGGATCGGCGCGGTGGTCGAGGGCAAGCTCACCTCCGACGGGGTGTTCCACTCCGACAAGGTGATGGTCAAGCACGACAACCAGTACAAGGCCCCGGACGGCAAGGTCCCCACCGTCGAAGAGATGAAGCAGATGGCCGAGTCGATGGCAAAGGAGACCCCATGACGTCGACGCTGGGTGAGTTCCTGGTCCTGTTGTCGCTGTTCCTCGCCGCCGCGGGGTCGGTCGCGGGTTACCAGGCTGGCTCGATGCGCAGCGCCATCGCCTGGCGGTGGGCGCGCGGTGCGGCGTACGGGTTCTCCGCCGCGATCATCGCGGCGAACGCGCTGATGATCTACGCGCTGTACACGAACGACTTCTCGGTCCACTACGTGACCCAGGTCGGCTCGGTGTCCACGCCCCGATACATCACGATCATCTCCCTGTGGTCGAGCCTCGAGGGCTCGATCTTGTTCTGGGGCGGCATCCTCGGGCTGTACGTCGCGTTGACCGTGTGGTCGCTCGGCGAGAAGCACCGCGAGTTCACCCCGTGGGCGGTGCACGTCCTGCTCGCGATCTCCTGCTTCTTCGCGCTGCTGGTGGCGACCGTCGCCAACCCGTTCGAAGCGGTCGCGGTCCCGCCGACCGACGGACCCGGCCCGAACCCGCTGTTGCAGAATCATTGGCTGATGGCGGTGCATCCTCCGACGCTGTACCTCGGGTACGTCGGGATGAGCGTGCCGTACGCGCTGATCTGCGCGGCGCTGCTCGCCGGGCGGTTCGAGGCGGGGTGGATGGCCCCCGTCCGCCGGTGGATGTTGATCCCGTGGTCGTTCCTGTCGGTCGGGATCATGCTCGGCGGCTGGTGGAGCTACGCGGTGCTCGGTTGGGGCGGCGCGTGGGCGTGGGATCCGGTCGAGAACGCGAGCTTCCACCCGTGGCTGACCGGCACGGCGTTCCTCCACTCCGCGATGGTGCTGCAGCGGCGCGGCAAGATGCGGGACTGGACGCTGGTGCTCGGGATGTCGACGTTCCTGTTGACCCTGCTCGGCACGTTCATGACCCGCAGCGGCGTGTTCAACAGCGTGCACAGCTTCACCCAGTCGGACATCGGCAAGGTGTTCCTGGTGTTCATCGCGGTGGTGCTGCTGTACTCGGTCGTGCTGCTCGCGTTCCGGTCGCACCTGCTCGACGACCACGCGCTGCGGGTCGACAAGGAGCTCGGCGGTCGCGGCACCCCGGGCGACGCGCTGATCTCGCGCGAGTTCGCGATCACCGTCCAGAACGCGCTGTTCACCGTGTTCACCTTCACCGTTTTGCTGGGCACGTTGTACCCGCTGATCGTCGAGGCGGTGGAAGAGCGGCGGCTGTCGGTCGGGGAGCCGTACTTCAACAAGTGGGGCCTGCCGCTGGGGCTCGCGATCGTGTTCATGATGGGCGTCGGGCCGGCGCTGCCGTGGGGTCGCCAGGCGGCGGACTCCGCGATGAAGCGCCTCGCTCCCGCGGCCGGCGTGGGCGTGCTGTTCGCGGCCCTGTCGTTCGTGGGCGGCTACGGCAAGCCCGGCACGGTGCTCGCGATGTTCACCATCGGTTTCGCGCTGGCCTCGAACCTGTACGAGTTCATCGAGCCCGTGATGCAGCGGGTGAAGTCGAAGCAGGAGGGCCTCGCCACGGCGATGCAGCGGGTGTACGCGCGCGCCCACCGTCGGGTCGGCGGGCATGTGGCCCACTACGGCGTGCTGCTCGCGGTGTTCTCGCTCGCGATGACCAAGGGGTACCGGCAAGAGCACGACTTCACCATGGCGAAGGGCCAGGTCGAGTCGTTCGCCGGGTTCGCCATCGAGTACGCCGGGTACGAGCAGCAGAAGCAGCCCCACCGCACCGCCGAGGTCGCGAACTTCACCGTGAAGCAGGGCGAGAAGGTGGTCGGCACGTTCTCGCCGCGGATGAACCACTACCCCACCCAGCGCGAGCCGATCGTCACGCCGGCGGTGTGGGAGCGGGCCAGCGGCGACCTGTACTTCTCGCTGATCGAGCTGTCCGGTGATCGATCGGTGGTGGTGCGGATGATCTACCAACCGTTCCAGGTTTGGCTGTGGCTCAGCGGGCCGGTGATCATGCTCGGCACCCTGATGGCGATCTGGCCGCAGAAGGAGCGCGCGGCAGCGACCGCCCCCGCAGGCGCGACGGCGCCCGGAGGCGCGAAGTGAACCGCGGCGTGAACTGGACGATCCTGCTCGGCGGCCTGATCGTGGTGCTGCCCCTGGTGGTGGTGCTGTACTCGGGCTTCGGTAAGGATCCCCACTACATCCCGATCGCGACGGTGGGGAAACAGGCGCACGACTTCGACCTGCCCGACCTCGACGGCAACCCGATCCGGTTGTCGGACTACCGCGGGCGGCCGGTCGTGCTGAACTTCTGGTCCACCTGGTGCGGCCCGTGCAAGTTCGAGCACCCGGTGCTCCAGAACGAGCCGAAGAACTACCCCGACGTGGCGTTCCTCGGCGCGATCTACTCGGACGACACGAACGCGGTGCGCAGGTTCCTCGCGAACCCGCGGATGCGCCTGCCGTACCCACAGATCGTGGACGAGCAGGGCCGGATGGCGCTCGACTACGGCGTGTCCGGGGTCCCCGAGACGTACTTCATCAACCCGGACGGGCGGATCGTGCACAAGCACGTAGCGCCGATCAGCCCCGCCACGTTGGCCGCCTGCGTGGCCCTCGCACGCCAGCGCGGCGACGTGGACCCGAAACTCCTCGCAGCTTGTGACCCGGAGAGTGCGCGATGAGCGCGTTGTTGTGGTGCGCCGCCGCCCTGGCGCAGTCTCCGACTCCCCCGCCGGTCGCCCCAGCGGCCGCACCCTCGGCCGACCCGGCGGGCGACGCGAGCTTGCTGATCCCCGGCATCCCGCCCGGCCCACCTCCGCCAGCCGACGAGGTGCAGAACCGGGCCTACAAGATCGGGGCGAAGCTGCGGTGCCCCGTGTGCCAGGGCCTGTCGGTCGCCGACTCCACCTCGGCCGCCGCGGTGCAGATGCAGCTCCGCATCCGGGAGCTCGTGGCTGCCGGCTACGAAGAGCCGGAGATCCGCGCGTTCTTCGTGGAGCGGTACGGGGAGTGGATCGAGCTCGAGCCGAACATCACTGGCCTGAACCTCATGATCTGGGTCGCGCCGGGCCTACTCGGCGGCCTGGGGATCGCGTGGGCCGCGTCGCTGATGCTGAAGTGGCGAAAGGAGACCGACGAGGTACCCTTGCCGTCCGACTTGGGCCTGGTGCCCAAGGACCCGTACGAGCAGCGCCTGCTGGCCGAACTCGAAGACTGACCCTCACACTCTGGAGTTGCTGTGGAGATGGATTGGAGCGTGTGGGGGTTGCCGCTGCTCTCGATTGTGGCGGGGGCAGCCTTCGGGCTGTTCGTGATCGGGCGGAACGCCGCGCGTGACGCGTCGATCGCGGTGGAGACCCGCCGGATCGATCTCGAATCGACCCGCGAAGACATGGTCGACGCGTTGAAGCAGCTCGAGTTCGACAAGGACAAGATGTCACCGCAGGAGTACGCCGAGGAGCGGCGCACGCTGCTCGCGCGGGGAGCGAAGGCGTTGGCCGCGCTCGAAGGTGAGCACGGGCCCACCGCCGAACCTCAGGTGGAGCGGCCGCCACAGCCGGTGAAGGAGGCCGCGGGGGCCAAGCCCGCTGCGCCCGCTGGTGGGGGGCTCGCGCCGGAGTGGAGGGGCGCGCTGTCCGCGCTGGCCGTGGTCACGGTGCTGTTCCTGTTGTGGCAGTACGCCACGTCCGAGACGGTCGAGCGGCGCGACGGGGCCTCGATGACCGGGAACCAGTCGCTCGGCGTGCCCGACGACCCGCAGGACCCGACGAAGGCGTTCCGCGAGTCTCAGCAGTTCAAGGACGAGCTCGCCGCGGTCCAAGCCGCGATCACCGCGAACCCGCTCGACGTGGCGGCGTTGAACAAGGGCACCCACCTCCAGCTGAACGCCGGTGACCCCGCCGCCGCGATGGACTTCAACACCAAGGCGCTCGACGCCGCCCCGACCGACGCCGAGGCGCGCACGTACCGGGCGATCCTCACCGCGATGATGGGGATGGAGGAGAAGGCGCTCGAGCAGCTCGACGCCGTGCTGGTCGACAACCCGGACTTCAGCCGGGCGGTGATCTTCCGCGCGATGATCCTGTCGCACCTGCAGCGCCCCCAGGAGGGCCTCGCGGCGCTGGAGGCCGCCGCGGCCCGCCGCCCCGAGGATGCGGAGCTGCAGCAGGCGCTGTCCGGGTTCCGCCAGGCGGTCGCGAGCGCCGGCCCCGGGGGGCCGCCTCCGGGAGGGCCGCCGAGCGCGGGCGGCGAGCTCCTCGTCTCCGGGGTGGTGCAGCTCGACCCGGCCTCGGCTGGGGCGCTCACCGGCGGCGAGACGCTGTTCGTGTCGGTCGCCGACCCGGCTCGGCCCGGTCCGCCCGTGGCGGCCGACAAGCGCGCGGGTCCCCTGCGGTTCCCGATGCCGTTCGAGCTGACCACCGCGCACATCCGCGCGATGCCCGGCGCGGGCGGCGTGCCCGAGACCATGGACCTGAAGATCCGGGTCGACCTCGACGGCAACGCGATGACGGTCGAGCCGGACGCGCCGGCGGCCAAGGTCACCGGGGTGCACAAGGGCCAGTCGGGCCTCACCGTCACGATGTCGCTGGGTGGCGCGCCAGTCGCTGCGCCGCCGATGCCTGCCGGCGCCCCCGCGGGCGGCGGGCTGCTCGCCCCCGTCGCGCCGGTCGCGGCGACCGGCGGCGGCGGCGACGTGTTGGCCGCCGGCACCGCCGAGCTGGACCCGAAGCGCACGGTCACCGGCGCCGAGATCGTGTTCGTGTCGGTGAAGGATCCGAGCGGCGGCCCGCCGTTGGCGGTGTCGCGGGTGCCGGCGAAGTTCCCGCTCGCGTTCCGGGTCACCTCCGCCGACGTGATCCCGATGATGGCCGGGCGTCCGATGCCCGACACGATCAACGTGTCGATCCGGGTCGATCAGGACGGGAACGCGACCACCAAGAACGGCGAGCCAGAGGGGCTGCTGCCGGGGGTGAAGCGCGGCTCGGACCAGCTGCAGATCACGCTCCAGTGACCGATGCGGCGCGACCGCGGTGGGTGGTGGTCGATCTCGAAGGCACCTGCTGGGTGCCTGAGGAGCACCCGACGCTCGCGGCCGATCAGCGGAACGAGTGCGAAGTGATCGAGATCGGCGCGGTGCGCGTCGATCCGATCGACGGCTCGCCGATGAGTGAGTTCAGCTCGCTGGTGCGCCCGCGTCGCCACCCGACCTTGTCTCCGTTCTGTCGGCGCCTGACCGGCATCACCCAACAGGACGTCGACGGCGCGCCGACGTTCGCCGAGGCGTACGAGGCGTTCGTCTCGTGGGCCGAAGGGGACGAGGGCCTGGTGCTGGCGAGCTGGGGCGCGTGGGACGACCGCCAGCTCCGCCGGGACGCCGGGAGGTGGGGGCTCCCGGAGCCACGGTGGCAGGGGCTGAACGTCAAGCGCCTGTTCGCGCGCCGCGCGCAGGGCTCGAACGCTCCCCGCGGCGGGTGGATGGGCCTGAAGGCCGCGGTCGACCACCTGGGGGGCACGTTCACCGGGGCGGCCCACCGCGGCCTCGACGACGCGCGGAACGTCGCGTGGGTGTTGCAGCGCCTGCGCACGGATCCCTGACCCGCGCGGGTTCAGGTCCCGCCGACGTTCCACACCGCAGGCCGCACCGGGACCGGCGCCGCCCCGTCGACCTGGATCTCGGTCGGCCCCGTCTGGAACCGCCCCGCGAACGCCGGCGTGACCGGCACCGCGAGCTCCAGGATCTCGCCCGCCTCGAACGGGCGGGTGGTCACGATCACCCGGTCGGTGAGCACCTCGAGCGTGGCGCCCACCTCCGCCGCCGCCGCTCGGGCGGACGGGTCGACGAACGCGCCCGCCGGCAGCCCCTGGGAGATGCGCACGACCGCCCCACTCGGCGCCGCAGCCCGCAGGTTCAGCGTCCCCTCCCGCCCGGCGCGCAGATCTCCGACGGTCACCTCGAGGTCGACCCCGGCCACCCGGTCCTGGTCGGACCACGGGACCCACGAGCGGCGCGTGGCCACGAACGCGAGACCGGGGGCGCTCGAGGTGAGCGTGAGCTCGACCGGCCCCGCCGCGGTGGGCGCGCCGGACAAGTGCACCGGGACCTTCGGCTGGGACGGATCGACGCTGGCGGTCGCCACCACCACCCCGTCGAGGGCGAGCGACACCTGCACCGGCGCCGCCGATCCCGGCAGGGCCGCGACCAGCGCCTCGAGCGCGATCACGTCGGCTCGACCGGCGCCGAACCCGGCCTCGCCGCTCCACCGCTGCAGCAGCCGAGACGCCAGATCCCCCCGGGCCGGGTGGTCCGCCGGCAGCGCGAGCACCGCCCACGCCAGCACCTCGGACGAGGTCGGGGTCTGCCCCCACGGGTTCACCACCCCCGCCGGGACCGGGAGGTCCGCGCCAGTGTCGGGATCGGTGACCACCGCGTCGGTGATCTGCTTCACCAGGCCCTCGGTCAGCCCCTCCGCCAGCCCGGAGGCCACCACCACCGCCGCGGTGTACGGGTCGTTCACCGTCCGCGCGTGCCGCTCGATCGCCCCGCTCGCGCGAAGTCGGGCGCCGCGCTCGCCCTCGGGCAACGCGCGCGCGGCCCACGCCGTCTGCACCACCACCCCCTGGAGCGAGCCCGTGGCGGTGCGGGACCACGTGCCGTCCGCCCGCTGCCCGTCGACCACCAGGCGGACCTGGCGCGGCAGCAGCTCGTGCACCTGCGGGTCGTCGTCCGACCCGCGCAACGAGGCGACGAGGTCACTCGCCGCGCCGGCGTCGGGCGCCCGCGCCGCGTACACCACCCGCTGCCACGCGAGCAGCCGCAGACGCCGCACCGCGGCGGCGTCCACCGGGACCCCCGCGGTCGCCGACAGCGACGCCACCGCGCCCGACAGCGCGTAGGCGTACGCGGCGTCGTCGGGGCGAGCCCCTGCCGCGAGGCGGTCGAGCTCGGCGCCCACCACGGCCAGCGGCCCCGGGAACACCACCACCTCGATCTCCTCGGTGGTGGGGTCGGCGCCGCTCGGCCCGGCGAGCCGGATCGTGCGCTCCGCCGACAGCGTCCCGCCGCGGCCCGTCTCCACCGGTCGCCCGGCCGGCCGCGCGGTCACGGTGCGCTCCGCCGCGTCCGAGTCTTCCCCAGCGGACAGCGACGCGGTGATCTTCGCCGCGCCGGCGCCGATCACGTCGAACGACATCGTCCGCACGTCGGTGCCGGCGGAAGCCAGGGACACGGTGGCCACGCCGAGGCCGGTCATCGCGCCCTCCGCCCGAACCTCGAGCGTGGCCGACACCGGCGACGCGCGGGTGCTCACCACCTGCACCGGCAGGCTGATCCGATCGCCGGCGAACACCCACCCCGGGACCACCGGATCGACGTACAGCGGCAACGTGCCGTCGAACGTGTACACCGCGCCGGCCTGGTGGCCCTGCGCGTCGTGTGCGAGCCCGAGCACCCGCCAGGTGGTGAGCGCGTCGGGCACGGTGAACTCCACCGTAGCGGCCCCGCCCTGCCCGGTCTCGACCAGCGGCTGCCACAGGAACGCCTCCGGGAACCACGAGCGGGTGCGCGCGGGCTCGTCGGCGGCGGCGCCCTTCTTCGCCGGAGCGGCCTCCTCTGGAGCAGCATCCACCGGGGCCGCCGACGCCGCCACCGGCTCCAACAGCGCCACCCGAGGCGCGGCGTCGTTCTCGGCGTCCTTCATGCCGAAGCCGCCGCCCGCCTCGGCCCGCTCCGCGCTCGCGCGGCCGTCGAGCCCGAACCCGGGGGGCGCCGCGGGCGGGGGCGGCGGCGCGAGCTCGTCTCGGGCCCCCATCGGGGCCGCCATTCCGCACCCGGCGAGCGCGAGCGCGAGCCATGGGGACCGCATCAGCGCACCTCCTGCGTCACGTACTGTGTCCACCCCACGAAGTCCTCCGGTAGGCGCGCCGCGTCGACCACGAGCGTGCGGGGGTCGGTCAGCTGCACCCGATCGAGCGACAACACCGACAGCTCGAGCGTGCGCCCGAACCCGTCGACCGCGGGCTCACCCTCGTCGGCGAGCTCGGCGAGCGAGTCGTCCCAGAACGCCACCATCTGCTCGGGCGCCAGCAGCTCGCCCGGCCCCGCTGCGGCCTCCCACGCCCGCACCTTGGTGGTGGCCCGTTCGAGCGCGCGGTAGAAGTTGAGGGTCGCCCTCCCCTCCACGTCGGACGCCACCGAAGCGCTCCCGCTGGAGGGCGCGTCCCCCTTCGGATCGTCGGGCAGCGACGTGATCGCGAGCACCGCCGCCTTCGCGGCGTTCTCCCCTCTGATTTGGCCGAGGGTGAGCGCGCGTGGGTCGAACGCCCCGAACGCGGGGTGATCCGAGGTGGCGCGCACCGTGACCCGCCCGAAGTCGTTCGGGTCGACCAGCGGGGCGAGCTGCGCGAGGGCCGCGTCCACCCCGACCAACCCCACCGCCGCCGCCACCGGAGCGTCCCCTGCGCGGGTGGTCACCGTGAGCTCCGCGGTCTCCCCGGGGCGGTACGTCGCCCGCGGGGTCGACAACGCGACCGACAGCGGGCTCGGGTCGCGCACGAACACCACCGCGCGCGCCCCCGCGAAGTCGGCGTGCAGGAACCCGCGGGCGGTGTCCGGGAGCTTCAGCGTGACTTTGTTCTCCACCACGTCGGCGCGGACGACCTCGGCCGTGCCGTCGTACAGCCCGAGCTCGTCCGGGAGCTCTCCGTAGAAGCCCGGCCCGCGGATCAGCTGGATCACGACCTCGTCTCCGGGCGACGCCAGCGACGGATCGGCGCGCAGGCGGACCGACGGGACGGCGCCCGTGCCGACCACCACCGTGCCCGATCCCGCCTCGGCCCCGTCGGCGGTCGCCGACACCGCGAGCTCGTACCCGGTCTGGGTCCACGACTCCTGCGCCGCGGCGCCCGCGGGGCGAGGGACGTGCAGGGTGAACCGGGTCGCCCCCATCGCGGGCGCGGCGGCGGGCTCGGCGAGGGTACCGCCCGACAGCGCCGTCCGCACGCAGGTGAGCGCCGTCGGAGACAACCCGCTGCCGCCCGCCTCGTGGATCGCCGACCCGACCGAGCGCGACCCCGCGTCGACCGCCCAGTGCAGCGTGAGCACCTCGGCGCCGTCGACCCCCTGACCCGGAGCGAAGCACGCCCGTGACCGCGCGGCCGCCTGGGCGAGCCACCCGTCGATCGCGGCCGAACCGAACGCGTTGGTCGTCGACGCGGTGATCGACGGGAGCTGGGCGTCGGGGATCCGCCAGGTGAGCGCGTAGGTGCGGGCGTCTCCGGAGGGCATCCGCAGCCCCGCCATCGCGGCGCCCACACACTCCGACAGCGGGTCCTCCGCGGCGACCACCCGGCGCGCCGCTCCGGTGGAGTCGACCTGGACCCCGACCGGCACGTCCTGATCACCGACGGCGAACGTGCGGCACCGCTCCAGGCTCTGCAGCCGCTCGTCGAGGCTGCGCCGCTCGTCCAGATCCAGCGGCGCGCCGTCCGCCACCCGGCTCGCCGACACGAGCCGCGGCGGATCGGGGATCGGCGGGCGCGGTCGGTACGGAGGCGCCGGGATCACCACCGTCACCGGCGGTCCGGGGTCGAGCTGGAGCGCCGCCACCCCGTCCACGTCGGTCGTCGCTTCCTTGCCCGGGTCGGCCGGGTCGTACGGGCGCTTCACCACCAGGCTCGCGTCGGCGAGCGCGCGGCCGTCCGGGGTGGTCACCCGCAGGTACGTGCGGTTGTTGAACCCCTCGACCAGCCCGCCCGCGAGCTCGGTGAGCACGTCGATCGCGAGCGAGTCGCGCGAGACCACCACGGTGGTGGAGCCGTTCGCGGCCTCCCCCGCCGCCTCCACCACCCGGACCTCGGCCCGCAGGCGGGTCCGGTCGATCAGGTCTGGGGGGACCGCCCCGTACGACACCGTGAACGAGCCGTCCGTGCCGGTCCGCACCTCCCGCGGCTCCTCCCACTCGAGCGGCGGCGCCCACCGCCCGTCGGCCACCGCCAGCGTCACGGTGACCGGCGCGTTCGCCACCGGGGCGCCCGACGTGTACCGGGCCCTCCCCTCGATCACCACCTCGTCACCCGCGGCGAACCACGCGGCGGACGGCTGCGGCTCCACCACCAAGCGCGGCAGCCGGAACGGCCGAACGTCGAACGAGACGCTGTCCGACGCGCCGCCCGACTCCCACGTCGCGGTCCACCGGCCGATCCGTGCGTCGGCGTCGAGCGGGAAGCTGCCGTCGGCCACCCCCCACGGTCCGGCGACGTCCTTCTCGACCAGCATCTCCGTGCCTTCGGGATCGACGATCCGCCACCGCCCGGGCCGCCCCGGCAACGCGGTCCAGTCGGTGCGTCGCAGCACCACGCTGCGCAGGAGCACCTCCTGGCCGGGCTTGTACAGCGGGCGATCGGTCATCAGGTGGACGACCGCGGGGGCGTACACCGGCACCGGTACGTCGAGCTCGGCAGCTTCGAACCCCGCGTCCACCTTGACCCGGAGCGTGTAGTCCCCGTCGGGGACGTCGGGAAGCACCGCCGGGACCCGGAACCCCCACCGGCCGCCCTCGCGCCGGCCGAGATCGAGGCCCTCGACCTCGGTCCCCGCCGCGTCGAGCAGCGTCACGTCCCACGAGAACCCGCGGCGGAGGACCTCCTGTTGCGGGTAGGCGTCCCGCCCCTCGCCGTCGAGCCAGCGCGCCTGCGGTACGATGTCGATCCCACCGCCGTCCTGTCCGCGCAGCAGCCCGGACGCGGACACGTTCAAGTCGAGCCTGAGCTCGGACGAGGGGCACCGGCTGGGCCAGACGCCGTACCGGAGGCCGGTGGTCGCGCACGGGAACCCGGTGCACAGCCCGACACACAGGGTGACCAGCCCGCCCACCAGCACCACCGGACCCGCCGCTGCCGCGACCGGACCCCACGCTCGCGCGCCCGTGCCCGCGCCCGCACCCTCGGCGACACCCTGCGCCGCGGCCTCGAGCGCCGCCGTCGGCAGGAGCACCTGGCCCTGGCGCGACAGCACGCGGAAGATCACGCGGACGCGCGTCGGGTGACTGCGCCACAGCTCGGAGATCAGCTGAGAGGGGACGCGCGCGTTGGAGGCACCCGGCAAGAAGAAGAGCTCGATCTGCACGGGGGCGTCGCGCGGCCCCAGCG
>JBEBJC010000989.1:0-3350 GCA_040080105.1 Myxococcota bacterium | reverse complement strand
CCCGAGGACGAGCCGGAGCTGGAGCCCGAGGAGCTGGAGCCCGAGGAGCTGGAGCCCGAGGAGCTGGAGCCCGAGGAGCTGGTGCCGGTCCCGGTGTCGGTGTCGGCGTCGGAGTCCGCGTCGGCGTCTGCATCGGCGTCGGCGTCCGCGTCGGCATCGGCGTCGGCGTCGGCGTCGGCGTCGGCGTCCGTGTCAGCGTCGGCGTCGGCGTCGGAGTCCGTGTCGGCGTCGGCGTCGGCGTCGGTGTCCGGGTCGGCGTCGGCGTCGGTGTCCGTCTCGGCGTCGGCGTCGGCGTCGGTGTCCGAGTCGGCGTCAGCGTCGGCGTCGGTGTCCGAGTCGGCGTCGGAGTCGGTGTCGGAGTCCGAGTCGGTGTCGGTGTCCGAGTCGGTGTCGGTGTCGGTGTCCGACACCCCGTCCACCGGCAGGTCCGTGATCTTGTCTTCGGTCGTCGAGCTCGTGAGCGGCGGGCAGCCGGCCAGCAGGGCGACGAGGGTGATGTAGCGCAGGCCCATCTAGGATACTCCCTCAACTATCGGGTGCAGGTTTGGGTGTTGTTCGCTCGACCATGCCCGACCTTCCTGGGGGACGTCAGGGGCGGTCTCACGGTTTTACAATCGCCCGTGACGAACCGTGACGGGGTTGCGCGGAGGTTTCTGCAGCGCCCGACAGCCCTGCGACAGGCGGCTGTTCAGAACCGAACTTCCCAGAACAGGTCGCCCCAGCCCATCTGGTCGCCGAGGCCCCCCGACACGACCAACCGGGGCGCGAGGGACCACTCGAGCTGCACCGCGAGCAGGTTCTGGTTCGGATCCACGATCATCGGGCGCACGAGCGTCGACGCGTACATCGACGGGCTCAGCGGCACGCCCAGGCGGACCGAGTTGTCGGGCTCGATGGTCAGCGTGCCGATCGATTGGCCCGACAGCAGGCTCGCCAGCACCGTCTGCGCGACCATCCGGGTCACCGCGTCGCCCTGGTTCGCGCTGAGCTCGTCCGGGGCCTGGCCCGTGAGCAAGATCGCGAGCTGCTCGGTCTGGTCGGGGTACGCCTCGCTGCTCGGCGTGAAGGTGGGGGACTCGGGGCTGCCCGCGATCGCCACCTCGAGCGTCCCGCCCGACACCACCATCGATCCGTGCAGGTCGAGCAGGGCGTCTTCGTACGGATCTCCGCCTGCGAACGTGATGCTTCCCTCGTCGAGCGCCAGCGACGACCGCAACATCCGCACCGAGCCCTCGACCACGTCGAGCTGGCCCACCAGCACCGGGGCGTCGCCGCGGACCTCGACCCGGAGCTGGCCACCGAGGCGGGTCGCGATGTCGGCCCGCGACAGCTCGGCGCCGAGCGCGCCGAGGTCTTCCACGAACGGGACCGTCATCGCGAGCTCGAGGTTGCGGTTCAGGTCCAGCGCCAAATCTACGTCGAACGCCGAGTACAGCGGCGGCTCCGCCGTGGCGCTCGGGGTGGGGGCGACGCCGGTCCGGACCACCACCAGCGACGGGTCGAGGGTCAGCGGGGTGCCCTCGGTCAGGGCCGCCGCGTCGAGCACGATCCGCGCGTACCCGACGGACACGTCGCCGTCGATCGCCAGCGCCGGCCATTGCCCGGCGACGGTGACCTCGCCGTCGGCCCGTACGGTGGCGTCGGCGGTCGACGACAGCCACGCCCCGTCCGCGAGGGTGATCGCGCCGTCGATCCGTCCTGGGAGCCCGTCGAGTCCGAGCTCGGCGCGCCCGGTGATCGAGACCCGCGGCCGCTCGCCCTCCACCAGGGCGGTCGCCTCGGACACGAGGCCTACCGGCTGGAACCGCCGGCTCGGCAGGAGCACCACGTCCGCTCGGTCGAGCGTGACCACGTGGTCGACCACCGACAGCGCCAGGTCGATGTCGTGCGCCTCGACGCCGAGCGGCACCAGCTCGACCCGCCCGTCGGTGAGCGTGGCGGTCAGATCGGGGACCGGGGCGACCGGCGTGCCGCCGATCTTGCCCGCGACGATCACCTGCCCGCGGGCGTCGCGCAGCCGAGGATCGACGGCCGACAGCAACGCCAACGGCACGCCCGCGCCGCTCACGTCGAGCGCCAGGTCGCCGGTGACCCACTGCTCACGGTCGAGGTCGAAGTCGACCGCGACCGGCACGTCGCCTTGGACCTGCACGCCGCCGTCGGGGAACGCGAGCTGCAGGTCGACCGCGTAGCCGGGGGCGGTCCACGGCACCGACCCGGCGGAGGCGACCACCCGATCGGCCGCCCCGTCGCGCGGGACGAACGACAGGTACGCGCCGGTGAGCGGTTGGTCGCCGATCTGCGGGTCGAGCCAGTTCAGCGCCCCGTCGAACGTCGGTCGGGTGGGGGAGCCGCTCACGGCCACCCCGCCCACGAGGTCGCCGCTCACCGGCGCGTCGACGCCAGCGGCGGCGAGCAGGCTGTGGGCGGGGACGCCGACCAACACGGCCGAGGCCTCGATCGCGTTGAGGTACAGCTCGGGGTCGGACCAGTCGGGTGCCTCGCCGCCGTCGAACGCCCACGAGAACCCGGACCCGATCGCGGTGGCGCCGGTCCCGCGGATCAGCGCCCGGGTGGCCACGCCCTCGCGCAGGTCGGCGGAGTACGCGAGCTCGCTCGCCCGCCGGGTCAGCTCGAACTCCACCCGCCCCGGCGACGCCCACTCGCCGACGGCGAGCTCGGTGACCCCCGCCAGGTGGATCACCGGGTCGCGCAGCGTGTCGTCGACCGACACCACCGCGGAGAACACGCCAGGCGGCACCTCGGTGTCGTCGAGCGCGGGCTGGGTGTTGTACGTCCGGACCTCGTCGCCGTCCTGGAGCGTGTCGCCGTCGGAGTCGGTGAGCAGCGGGTCCGACGCGTAGGTGAGGACCTCCTGCCCGTCGGTGAGCGTGTCGCCGTCGGTGTCCTGCACCAGCGGGTCCGTGAGCTCCTCGTTGACCTCGACGCCGTCGTTCAGCCCGTCCTTGTCGGTGTCGAGCTTGAGCGGGTCGGTGTGGGTGGTGGTGAGTTCGTACCCGTCCGCCAGCGCGTCGTCGTCGGTGTCGTCGTCCGCGGGGTCCGTGTGGGTGGTGCGGAGCTCGTCGATGTCGGTCAGGTCGTCGTGGTCGGTGTCGGCCTCGTTCGGGTTCGTGCCGAACTCGTACTCGCGGTCGTCCGGGAGCGCGTCGTCGTCGGTGTCGGTGTCGAGCGGGTCCGACCCGAACACGTTCGCCTCGGTGCCGTCGCCGAGGCCGTCGTTGTCGGTGTCCGCGTCGAACGGATCGGTCCCGGCCTCGATCTCGTCCTTGTCCCAGTACCCGTCGGTGTCGGTGTCCTCCTCCCGCGGGTTGGTGCCGTAGGTGGTGACC
>JBEBJC010000988.1:0-3352 GCA_040080105.1 Myxococcota bacterium | reverse complement strand
CCGCCCCCGACGGGTTCGTGGCGCGGTACGACGGCGGGGCCGCGGCGTTGTCGTTCGTCGGCCCCGACGGGAGTCGGTGGCCCGCGGAGGGTCCGGTGCGCCTGGCCCCGCCGGATCGCCCGGCGATGGGGTGGTGGGAGGTGTGATCCGCCGGTCGGCGGTCGGAGTACCTCCTGGTCGAGCGGCGTCGACGGCGAAACTTCCTGTCGTCGTTCGCTGAATCGATAGCTACCCTCGTGGGTGAGGAGACGAACCATGAATACCAACTTGTTCGCGCTGGCCCTGCTGGCGGGCGGCTGCATCACGGTGACCCAGGACGGCGGTAAGGACACGGGGGGCGGCGTGGTCGACGCCGACACCGACACCGACACCGACACCGACTCGGACACCGACACCGACGCCGATTCCGACTCGGACACCGACACCGACTCCGACACCGACACCGACGCCGACTCGGACACCGACGCGGACACCGACACCGACGCCGACGCCGACGCGGACACCGACGCCGACGCGGACACCGACAGCGCGACCGACACCGCGGTCCCACCGCCGGACCCCGACGCGGACGGCGACACCTACCCGGCGTCGGTCGACTGTGACGACGCGGACTCGGCGATCAACCCGGGCGCGCTCGAGGCGTGCGACGGCGTCGACAACAACTGCGACTCGGCGATCGACGACGCCGCCGCGGCGACCCTGGACGGGGTGAACTTCGCGTCGATCGACGAGGCGCTGCTGGCGGTCGTGTCCGATCCGTCGACGATCGAGGTCTGTGCGGGCACGTGGCCGATGACCACCACGGTGTGGGACGCGGGCGCGCTCACCGTTCACGCGGTGGCCGGGCGCGACCAGACCACCCTGACCGAGGCCAGCCACGGGCTGGTGTTCGCGGTGGCGGGCGCGGGCGCGCTCACCCTCGACGGGTTCACCGTCAGCGGGTCCACCCTGCAGGCGCTCGACGTGATCGAGTCGGGCGCGCTGCAGCTGCTGAACGCGCGGGTCACCGGCAACGGCCAGGGCGTGACGATGGCGCTCGCGAACAACCTCGAGCCCACCGTTCTGATCGACAACTCGATCCTCGACGTGAACGTCAACACGACCGGAGACGGCGGAGCGGTGAGCGCGCACCTCGGCGGGACGCTGACCATCAGCAACTCGACCCTCAGCGGCAACGAGGCCGTCCGCGGTGGGGCGCTGTACCTGCACACGGTGTTCGAGGACATCTCGGTCACGTTGTCCGACACCGTGATCTCGGGCAACAGCGCTCAGATCGGCGGCGGGATCGTGGCGCGCAACGTCGCGCTCGCCGGCGCGAACGTGGAGATCTCGGGCAACACCGCCACGACCTCGGGCGGCGGCCTCGCGATCTACGAGTCGACCGTCGGCGGCCTGCGGCTGTCCGGCAACACCGCCCCGATCGGCGGCGGCGCCGCGGTGTTGTACGACCCGGTGTTCCAGTCGAACCCGTTCGATCCGGTGTTCACCGGGGTGGTGTTCGACTCGAACGTCGCCGACAACGGCGCCGCGCTGTCGGTGGCCGAGGTGGTCGTGGCGACGCTCGATCCCACCAGCGTGGTCGTGCGGAACGCCGCGGCGGTCGACGGCGGCGGCGTGTGGCTCGAGGGCGTCACCGCCCGGATCGTGTCGTCCGGCGCGGACGTGGGGACCTCGGGCTCGGGGGGCGACGACAACGTCCCGAACGACGTGGCGAGCGGGTTCGTGCTCGACGCCGGCCCGCCCGTCGTCACGTTCGGGGTGTCGTACGAGGGCGCGTCGACGTTCGACTGCACCGGCGCAGGCGTCTGCCTGTAGCCAGCGTCAGAGGAACAGGCCGGCGACCGCGCCGGTCATACACGACGCGACCATCCCCGCCCACATCGCCTTGAACCCGAGCGACGCCAGGTCGCTCATCCGGCTCGGCGCCATCCCTCCGATGCCGCCGAGCTGGATGCCGATCGAGGCGAAGTTCGCGAACCCGCACAGCCCGTAGCTCGCGATGATCGCGCTGCGGGCGGTGATCAGCGGCTCGGGCCCATGCGACATCTCGCCGAGCGTGATGTACGCGACGAACTCGGTCAGCACCATCTTCTCGCCGAGCAGCCGCCCGACCTCCATCGCGTCGGCGAACGGCACGCCCATCGCGAGCGCGAGCGGCGAGAACAGCACCCCGAACACGTCCGCCATCGACAGCGGCTGGGCGGCGGCGGCGGCGGCGCAGGTGTACCCGACCGACCACCCGTCGGAGCAGCGGGTCAGCGGCACGAACGACACCGCGAAGTCGGCCATCGCGACCAACGCCACGAACGCGATCAACATCCCGCCGACGTTGATCGCGAGCTTCACCCCGTCGGCCGCCCCGATCGCCGCCGCCTCCACGAAGTTCGTGGCGTTGCGCTCGAACGTGAACGACGCGTCGCCGGCGGTCTTGCTGGTCTCGGTCTCGGGCACGATGATCTTCGCGCACGCGAGCGCGGCGGGCGCGCTCATCATGCTCGCGATGACCAGGTGCCCCGCGATGTTCGGGATGCCCTGAAGGAACGCGACGTACGCCCCCATCACCCCTCCCGACACGGTGGCGAACCCGCCGACCATCACCGCCATCAGCTCGGACCGGGTCATGTCGGCGATGAACGGGCGGACGAGCAGCGGCGCCTCGGTCTGGCCGACGAAGATGTTGGCCGCCGCCGACAGCGACTCGGCGCCGCTCGTGCCGAGCGTGCGCACCATCACCTGGGCCAGCACCCGCACGATCAGCGGCATCAACCCGATGTGGTACAGCAGGCTCATCAGCGCGCTGAAGAACACGATCGTGGGCAGGATCCAGAACGCGAACGTCTTCACCGCCGGCGACACCGCGCCGATGATCACCTTGTGCTCGCCGCCCCCGGCGGCGAGCTCCCCTGGCAGCCCGACCACCACGTCGTGCGCCTCGATCGAGCCGAACACGAAGGTCGCGCCCTTCGCCGAGAACGCGAGCAGCTGGTTCACCCCGCCGTCGACCACCGTGTAGAAGAACTGCGACACGGTGGGTGACAGGATCACCATCCCCAGCGCGATCTGCAGGCCCACGCCCCACACCACCGGGCGCCAGTCGATCCGCCTCCGGTTCTCCGACACCACCCAGCACAGCGCGACGAACACGAAGATCCCCACGAACGACTGCGCGCGGTCGAGCAGCGTGGTGTCGCGGGGCACGAAGTTTCCGGCCTGCTCAGCGAACGCACTCGCGGCAAACCAGCCGAGGATCGGCATCATGGGCTCCTGGCTCGAGAAAGCCCCCGGGGCTAACCCGCCACCTGGCCGAGGACGAGCGGGGCGCGCGGGGGCGCGACCTCGCCCACCGCGAGCG
>JBEBJC010000987.1:0-3353 GCA_040080105.1 Myxococcota bacterium | reverse complement strand
CCTCGTGCTCGTCGACCTGGACACGTATCAGATCGTGTGGACCGCTCCGGACGGGTTCTCCGGGTCCCCGACGCTCGCGAATGGGGTCGGGTACGCGATCCGGAGCGGCGCGGTCGTCCAGGTGGACCTCGACGACGGGGCGGTGCTGCGGACGTACCCGGGCGACGGGTCGCTGTGGGCGGGCAAGCCGGTGGTCACCGACGACGCCGTCATCTTCTCGTCGTACGACCAGACCTTCGTCTACCAGCTGTGGGACGGCGTGTTGCTCGACAGCCTCGCGTTCGGCGGGGAGATCGCCGTGGGCGACGGGCTGCTCGTGGTGGTCGACGGGGCCGACGTGTGGGCGCTCGAGTGGCAGTGACGAGGCGTGGCCGATTGCCAGCGCCCGGGTTGCACTACGCCCATCGCGCGCGCGCGCCCCGGGCCGTCAGGGCGCGCGCCACGGGGCGAGCGCCGGCTTCGGCTCCCCGTCCGCCGTGTACAGCCCGGAGCACGCCCACAGGT
Source organism: Myxococcota bacterium (assembly GCA_040080105.1). Taxonomy (GTDB): domain Bacteria; phylum Myxococcota_A; class UBA796; order UBA796; genus JACKER01. The sequence goes on along the minus strand of JBEBJC010000987.1, from coordinate 2,849 downwards.
TGAACAACGAGAACGTGACCGGATCGAGCACCCCTTGCTCCACCGTCCAGGTGCCGAGGGGAGGGTAGTCGCGCAGGAACGACTGGTTCACGAACCGCCACTCGTCGTGGCTGCGGATCAGCTCGACCCACGCGGCCTGGCCGGCGTCACTGCCCGGCATCGACGCCACGAGCGCGGTGGTGCCGTCGTCGTACCACAACGTGGACGGGCAGCTGCGCGCGCTGGTCTCGGCCATCGCCACCGGGCCGTCCCACCCGAGCGCGGCGATCGACGGCAGCGGGTCGACCCACGCCGGCAGCTGCGCCTGCACCGCGCACGGCCCGTCGAGCGCGGCCGGGTCCCACACGCGCATCACCGGGTCCGGGTCGCCGGGCAGCGCCATCCCGAGCCCCTCCGGGTACAGCGACAGCGCGAGCACGTCGACCCGGCCGCCCTCCGCCAGGTCGTCGAGCGCGGTCGGGTCGCCGGGGAAACAGGTCGCCGGGTCGACCACCGGGGGCGCGGGCGGCTCCTGATCGCAGGTCACGAACGCCAGCTCGCCCATACACCCGTCCTCGTACCCGAGCAGCGGCGGCAGCGACAGGGTCGGGAACAGCGCCACCTCCGGCCCGAGCTCGGCCCGCGCGGCGTCGTACAGCTGGTGGTAGCTGTCGACCGCGCCGTCCCACGACCCCGGGCAGCTGTCGCGCAGCAGGTTCAGCTCGACCATCAGCCCCAGCTGGTCGGGCCGAACCGCCCGCGCGAGCCAGGTCACGAACGCGGTGTACGTCGGCCCCAGCGCGAACGGTGTCCCGTCGGCGGCGGTGTGGGTCGCGCCGGGGGAGAAGTCCCCACACGGCGAGCCGATCGCGGTCGCCGCGTCGAGCCCGTGGAGGTCCGCCGCCAGGCCGGAGCGGGTCCCGTCGAGGATCGACACCGCGAGGTACCCGCGGCCGGCCTCGGCGAACCACGCGGCGTACGCGTCGACCCACGCGACCAGCTCCGGGTCGAGCCGGGCGCGGTAGAACGCGTCGGGGTCCTCCCCCGCGGGGACCGGGGCCGCGAACACCGACCACGGCACCCCCTGGTCCCAGTGCAGCACCGGGGCGTCGGCGTCGGCGGCGAGGGCGTCGATCCACCCGTCGACGTCGTCGCGCTCCTCGATCGTCAGGAAGCAGTCGCCGGCGGCGAGGCACCCGTCGTCCTCGAGGTCGTGCACCAGGTGGAACTGCAGCAGGCCGCGGGTCGGCCCGAGCGGGGCGGGCGGGGCGCCGCTGTCGCCAGTCTCGCCCGACTCGCCGGGTTCGATCGCCGTTTCTGTCTCGGAGCCGGAGTCGCCGGTCTCGGACTTCGTCTCGGGGCACCCGACCAGCCACAGCCACACGAGGGCCTCCTTCGAAGGTTCGACCCGCGAGCCCGACCGATCCGAAACCCCCGTTGCGTCCGGTCGTGACTTCATTTAGAGTTACTGGCGGCGGAGGTGCACGATGCGTGGGTGGATGCTGCTGATCGCCGGGTGCTCGGACTACGGGCTCACCAACAAGCCGGAGCCCGCCACGCCGCCGCCCGACACCGGGACCCCGATCGTGACCACCCCGGCGCCCGACCCCACCTGCGCCGACGTGCCGTTGCCGGTGTTCGAGTGGGTGGGATCCGAGCCGTTCACCGGGGTCGACGACCCGATCGACGCGAGCGGCCTGCCGTTCTGGGATCCGGCGTCGGACCGGTCGGCGTTCACGTTCGTGGTGATCCCCGACCTCGGGATCCCGGTCGGGTTCGATCGCGTCTACGCCACGTCGTTCGAGCTGCCGGAGCTGCCGGTCGACCTGTCGCTGAACCTCCAGTCCGACGACGGGATCACCGTGTGGGTGAACGGGGTCGAGCTCGGCACCTGGGGCGGCGACTGGCAGATGGAGGGGTGCGTGAACGAGCACGCGAACTGCCTCGTCACCTCGACCGTCGAGCCGGTGTCGATCACCTCGCGGCTGGTGGCCGGCACGAACGTGATCGCGGCGCGGGTGAGCAACCCGGTGCTCAACGCGTACTTCGAGATCCTGCCGGAGTGCGTGGAGTAGAGTCCGGGGATGGACGAGGCCGATCGGGAACTCTTGCGCAGCTTGCTCCGGCGCCCGCTGCTGTCGCTCGCGGTGACCGTCGACGGCGCGCCGTGTGCGGGGCTCGCGCCGTTCCTCCACCACGGTGACGGGCTGCTGGTGCACGTCAGCGGGCTCGCGCGCCACACCGCAGGGCTCGGCGACGGCGCGCCGTTCTCCGCGGTCATCCACCTGCCCGACGCGCCCGATCCACTGGCGGTGCCGCGGGTGATGCTCGAGGGCCACGCGTCCGCGGCGCCGGGGGAGTGGGCGTCCCGGTGGGTGGCGGCGTTCCCGAGCGCGGCGCAGACCGTGGGGCTGGCCGACTTCCGGTTCGTGCGGCTCAACGTCGAGCGGGCGCGGCTCGTCGCGGGGTTCGGCCGCGCGATGGGGCTGGCGCCGCGGATCTTGCGCGAGCTCGGGTGAGTGCACGAACGTTGCACACTCGGTTCACGGCCGGCGCCCCCGCGGCCGAGCTACGGTTCGGGCAGGAGGAGTGATGCGCGGCTCGTGGGTCCTGGTCCTGGTGTTCTCCGCGGTCGGCCTCGCCACCTCCCCGGCCCACGCCTGTGGCAACGAGCTGGTCGAGGGCTCGAACGACCTCGTGTCCCTCGCGCTGATGGCGGTGTTCGGCCTCGGCGCGGCGGGGGTCGCCGCCGGGATCTCGCTGGTGGTCGCGCTGGCCATCGGGTGGGTCGCGTGGTCGCTGGTGCGGGCGCCCGCGCTGTCGTGATCGTCGCGTGGCTCGCGTGCGCCCCCGCGCCTCCGCCCCCGCCG
>JBEBJC010000086.1:0-15004 GCA_040080105.1 Myxococcota bacterium | reverse complement strand
GGGCTGTCCCTCGGGTGTGGTCTGCTGCGCGAGCGGGGGCTCGGGTGGTACGGGCCGGCGGCGGTGGTGGCCTCGGCCCTGTTCGTGGTGGGGGTAGGGTGAGCGACGCGATCGTGTTCGAAGGGGTTCGCAAGACGTACGGCCGGACGGTGGCGGTCGACCGGGTGGACTTCACCGTCGCGCACGGGACGTTCGTGGGCCTGCTCGGCCACAACGGCGCCGGGAAGTCGACCTGCCTGAAGATGTTGATGGGGCTGGTCGACCCGACCGAGGGGCGGATCCGGATCGACGGCATCGACGTGTCGGCCGACCCGAAGGAGGCGCGCCGCCGGTTCGGGGCGGTGCCCGAAGAGACCGCGGTGTACGAGTGGCTCACCGCCACCGAGTTCTTCGAGTTCGTCGCCGGGGTGCGCGGCGAAGGCGACGTGGCGCGGGCGTTGGAGGTGGCCGACCTCGGGGTCGACGCCGACCGGCCGATCCGCGAGTACTCGCAGGGGATGCGCCGCCGCACCGCGCTCGGGGCCGCCCTGCTCGCGGCGCCGAAGGTGTTGGTGCTCGACGAGGCGCTCAACGGGCTCGACCCGCCCTCCGCCGCGCGGATCAAGAAGATCCTGCGGGATCACGTGGACGGCGGCGGCACCGTGCTGCTGTCGACCCACGTGGTCGAAACGGTGGAGAAGGTCGCCGACCGGGTGATCCTGCTCGCGAACGGGCGGGTGGTGAGCGACGAGCGCACCGACGCCCTGGGGCCCGAGGGGATCGAGCGGCTGTTCGCGGAGCGGCTCGACCGCCCGCGGTGAGTCAGCACGCGGCCGCCCGCGGCTCTGGGGCGCTCGCGAGCCGACTCGGGCGGCACGCGGCCACGAAGTTCGCCACCAGGTCGGGGCCGGCCGGGGACAACACCGACTCCGGGTGGAACTGCACGCCCCACAGCGGCGCCGTGCGGTGGCGCAGCGCCATCACCACGCCGTCGTCCGACCACGCGGTGATCCGCAGTGGATCGGGCAACGTGGCTGGGTCGACCCCGAGCGAGTGGTACCGGCCGAACCGAGCGCCGCGCGGCAACCCGGCGAACAGCCCTTCGCCGTCGTGGTGCACGCTCGACGCGGACCCGTGCACCGGCGGGTGCCGCAGCAGGCGACCGCCGAACGCGACCGTGATCGCCTGGTGGCCGAGGCACACCCCGAGCAGGGGCGTATGGCCACACAGCGCGCGCACCGCCGGGATCAGGCAGCCCGCGTCCTCGGGGCGACCCGGGCCGGGGCCGAGGACCACCGCGTCGGCGCGTCGCTCGACCAGCTGCTCCGCGGTCACCGCGTCGCACCGGACGACCTCGACCTCGGCGCCGGCGACCGCGAACGCCTGGGCGAGGTTGTGGGTGAACGAGTCGTACGCGTCGACCAGCACGAGGTGCACGGCGCCTCCGGCCGACCAGCGTAACCAGTCCGGGTTCGGCGGGGTTACGGGTCGGCGGGAGGTGCGGTTGGTCACCCTGACTTCGCGCGCCGTGGCGCGGATCGAGCGCGTGTTGGCCGAGCAACCGGGGTTCAGCGGGCTGCGGGTCGGCCTGCAGGACGGCGGCTGCTCCGGCTACACCTACCTGCTGGAGTTCGAGAAGACCCCCGAGGCCGAAGACCTGGTGATCGAGCAGGGCTCGGCCAAGGTGTTCGTGCACCCGCTGCACCTGCCGTACCTCGCGGGCTCGGCGCTGGACTGGGCCGAAGGTGAGCTCCAATCCGGGTTCCGGCTGCAAAACCCGAACGTGAAGCGCACCTGCGGCTGCGGCGAGAGCTTCGACGTTTGACCACGGCTGCGCTGTTGGTGGAGGGGCACCCGCCGGCGCGGGCCCCGATCGGGGCCACGTTGCTCGAGGCGTGTGAGGCGGCGGGGATCCCGATGGATTCTGCGTGTGGTGGGTTCGCCGCCTGCAACTCGTGCCGGGTCGAGGTGCTCGGGGGGGGCGATCACCTGTCGCCGCGGGTCGCGGAGGAGGATCCGTTCCTCGACGGGCCGGATCAACGCCTCGGATGCCAGGCTCGGATCCTCGGAGACCTGTCGATGCGGCTCGCCCCGGGCGCATGACGTTGACGGGTCGGAGGTCGTTCGTTAACAGAAGCTCGAACTTGGGCCGGGTAGCTCAGTTGGTAGAGCAGGGGATTGAAAATCCCCGTGTCGGGGGTTCGACTCCCTCCCCGGCCACGTTCATCGTCTCGTCGTCTTGCCTTCGTCCTGCGGCTTTCCCATGAAGCGCCTGTTGTGGTGTGGATGGCTCGCGAGCGCAGGCTGCGGTGACAAGTGTGAGCAGCTGTGTCAGGGCGTCGGCGGCGAGCTGGCGGACTGCAAGCCGGACGCGCTGTCGTGGAACGACTTCGGCGCGCGGAACCGCGCCGACTTCGTCAACCAGTGCCAACAGCAGTGGAACCGAGAGCGGATCGAGCTGACGGTGTCCGACCTGCGCCTGTCGCTCGAGGCGTGCGCCGAGACCTCGAGTGAGCTGCCCGACATCGACTGCGCAGAGATCCTGGCGCTGTACGGCCCGGAGGACTGACGAGGTCGGGGCGGCTACCCGTAGTCCACGTCCTTCACCTCGATCCCGAGCCGACCGATCCGGTAGTTCAGGTTCGACCGGCTGATCCCCAGCCTGCGGGCCGCCCTCGCCTGGACGCCTCCCGACTCCTTCAGCGTGGCGACGATCACCTCCCGCTCGAGCTCGAGCAGCCAGTCCTGCAGCGAGGTGCCGATCGGCGGCAGCCCCGGGGTGGACCGCTCGCGCTCCGCGCTCGGGACCTCCGACTCGTCGGGCAGGCGGAGGTCCTCGATCTCGCCGCCGCGCGACAAGATCACCGTGCGCTCCACCAGGTGTTCGAGCTGGCGCACGTTGCCGGGCCAGTCGTACGCCATCAACTTCTCCATCACCCTGCGCCCGATCTGGGGTACCGGCCGGTTGTTCTTCGCGGCGTACCGGGCGAGGAAGTGGTCGACGAGCAGCGGGATGTCGTCGCGGCGGTCGCGCAGCGGAGGCACCGTCAGCGTCATCACGTTCAGCCGCCAGTACAGGTCCTCGCGGAACCGCTTCTCGCGGGCCTCCACCGCGAGATCCTTGTTGGTGGCCGCGATCACCCGCACGTCGACCCGGAGGGTGGAGCTGCCGCCCACCCGCTGGAGCTCGCCGTTCTCGAGCACCCGCAGCAGCTTGACCTGCATGTACGGGTTGATCTCTCCGATCTCGTCCAACAGGAGGGTGCCGCCGTCGGCCTGCTCGAACTTGCCCTGGTGTTGCCGGATCGCCCCGGTGAACGCGCCCTTCTCGTGCCCGAACAGCTCCGACTCCAGCAGGGTCTCCGGGATCGCGGCGCAGTTCACCCGCACGAACGGCCCGCTCGACCGCCGGCTCCGGTAGTGGATGGCGTGCGCGAGGAGCTCCTTGCCGGTGCCGGTCGGCCCTTGCAGAAGCACTGTCGCGCTGGTGTCCGACACGCTCGCGACCTCTTCGTACAGCCGCACCATCACCGGGGTCGCGCCCACCAGGTTCTCGAACCCGTACTTCGCGTCCACTTCCTTGCGCAGCATCACCAGCGCCGCCCGGAGGGAGCGGCGCTCGAGCGCGCGCTCGATCACCACCAGGAGCTCATCCTTGCTGATGGGCTTGATCAGGTAGTCGGCGGCGCCGGACTTCATCGCGTGGACCGCGTCGGCGACCGACCCGTAGCCAGTCATCATCACCACCGGGGTCTCGGGCCACGAGCGCCGGATGTCGGTCAGCAGCTCGAGCCCGGTGGCGCCCGGCATCTTCACGTCGGACAACACCAGGTCGAACGGGGCCTCGCGCAACGCCGCCCGAGCCTCTTCGGGGTCCTCGGCGAGGGTGACCATCATCCCGTGTTTGCCGAGGTTCACCTGGAGCGCCTTGCGCACGGCTCGGTCGTCGTCGACCACCAGCACCCGAACGGGGCCGCTCATCGCGGCTCGACCCGCAGCCCGTACGGCGCGAGCGCCCACACCTGGACCTCGGGGTGCAGCGCCGGGAACCACGCGGCGTCGAGCGGACCCAGGGCGTCGAGGACCGGAGCCAGCTCCGACGCCACGCCGGTCCGCTCGCGCGCCACCCGCGCCACTGCCCGCGTCACGATCGCCGGCGCGAGCGACTGGAGCAACGCGCCGTTGTCGGAGTAGGTCACCAGGCCGACCTTCCGGTTCGCCGGGATGCCCGCGCGCGCCCGCGCGTCGGCGATCGCGTCCTGGAACCCGCCGAGCTCGTCGACGAGCCCGCGCTCGCGCGCTGCGGCGCCGGTCCACACCCGCCCGCGCGCCACCTCCTCGACCTCCTCCGCCGACAGCGCGCGACCGTCGATCACCCGCTGCTTGAACTGGCGGTACGTCTCGTCCACCAGCTGCTCCATCCGCGCCCGTTGCACGTCGTCCCACGGCCGGGTCATCGACCGCACCGAGGCGTTCGCCCCTCGGCCGACCAGCGTGGTGCTCACGCCGAGCCTCTCCTGCAGCGCGCCGATCGCGAACTTGCCCGAGTACACGCCGATCGAACCGGTCAACGTGGTGGGCTCGGCCCAGATCGCGTCGGCGCCGGCCGAGACGTAGTACCCGCCGGAGGCCGCCATCGAGCCCATCGACACGACCAGCGGCTTTCCTTCCTGCTGCAGCCGCTGGGTGGCCCGCCAGATCTCGTCGGACGCGAACGACGACCCACCCGGGGAGTCGACCCGGAGCACCACGGCTCGCACCTGGTCGTCGTCGGCCGCCCGGTCCAGCGCGCGGACGACCGAGGTGGAGCCGGTGCTCCGACCGCCGAACAGGCCGCCGCGCGACGACTCCCCGGAGGTGATCGCGCCCTCGACGTACACGATCGCGATCTGCTGCGGATCTTCCCACGCGGAGTGCGGCTGGGGCTCGTCGGTCAGCGCCCAGGTGCTGACGTCACCGTCGTGCAGCTCCTCGAGCGCGTCCTCGAGCTCGTCCGGGTACAGCAGCACGTCGACCATCCCGGCGTCGAGCGCCTCCTGGGCGGAGTGGGGGCCGCCGTCGATCCACCCGCGCACCACCGACGGCTCCACGTCGCGGCCGGCGGCGAGCGCGTCGACCAGCTCGCCGAACATCCCGTCGAGCAGGGCCTCGGTCATCTCGAGGTTCGCCGAGGTCGGCTCGAGCTCGGTGTACGACTCGGGCGCGCTCTTGTAGTCGCTGCGCTTCACGAACTGCGGCTCGACCCCGACCAGGTCGAACAGGCCGCGGTAGTGCACGAGCTCGATCGACAGCCCCACCAGGTCGAGGTCGGTCGCCGGGTGGAGCGCGACCTTCGACGCCGCGCTCGCCACGAAGAAGTCGGTGTTGGAGGGCGAGCCGGTCAGGTACACCAGCACGTGTTTGCCCCGCGCCTCGAGCGAGCGGAGGCGCTCGCGCAGCTCGCTGCCGCGGGCGAACCCGAGGCCGGCGCCGTCGAGGGTGACCACCAACCCTCGAACACCGGGATCGTCCTCGATCCGCCGCAGCAGCTCCAGCGTGTCGAGCCACGTCGGATCGTCGCCGCCCAGCAGCCCGCCGCGTTGTTGGTACGCGGGGACGTGGTCGAGGACCAGCTCCGGCACCCGCCGGCCCGAGCGGACGAGGGACTCTCCCGGCTCGTCGGTGCCGAGCTGGAGGGTCTGCAGCGCCGGGCCCTCGGCCTTCGCGGTGACGTGGGCGGCGGCGCCCCCACCGAACAAGTACAGCTCGATCCCCGCGCCGAGCGTGACCGGCAGGCTGCCGTCGGCGTCGAACGGGACGTCGGCCGAGCCGCGGACGTACAGGCCCTCGAGCGGGCGCAGCCGAACCGTCCCCAGCAGGTGGTTCTCGTCCGACGAGGGATCGGCGGCGAACATCCGGGCGTACTCTGCGGAAGCCACCAGCCAGGGGCCAATGGGGCGGAGCGCGAGGCCCACCGCGGAGCGCGGCCGAGCGAGGCCGGACGGATCGGGCGCGCCCACGTTCTGCGACACCCCCGCGAGACCGAGCCACGGCAGGGGGCGCCACGCCAGTCCGAGATCGTACCCCAGGTAGTTCCGGCCCTCCTCGATCAGGTTCCACGACAGCCCGAGGCCGACCGAGACCCGCTCGGGCAGGGCGACCGAGGTGCCGTAGTCGAGCGCCCAGTCGCTGCGCATCACCCCGTCGATCGCGCGCTGTCGGTTCTCGATCCCCAGCCCGAACCCGTCGATCCCGACCGTGGCGGCCACCGACGACAACGCCAGGTCGTCGGGCGCGTCCTCGCGGGTCACGAACAGCCCCCACCGGGGGTCGGGGTCGTAGCCGAGGTTGGCGGGGTTCACCCACAACGCCCCGGGTCCGTTCTCACTCGCGATCCCGGCCGACGGCACGAGCGGGTGGCGGGTCTCGAGGGTCTGGGCAGCGGCGTCTGCGCCGACGGCTGCTCCGAGAAACACCACCGCCGCACGCCGGGTCTTCATTTCCACAACTCCCTACCGATGGAGCATCACCTGCCCGCGCCCGCGCGGGCACCCCACCGCATACCCACTCCGTGGAGATCCCGCAGTCGGCATGGTCGAGCGCGTAGACGATTTCGCTAATATGGTGCCGCAGGCCCGGATCGGTGGTGGTGCGAACGCCGACCTCACCGAGCCGGGTACCGTTCCGCGCGTCGCGTGGTGTCTCGTTCCGGAGCGTCGATGCGAATGAGAGTGGGCCGATGGTTCCTTCCCCTGACTGCGACGGCCGTGTTGTCGGTCGCAGCACCTTTCCTCGCCCGCGCCCAAGATGGTGAGGCCGAGCCGACCCAGGCCGAGGACCCGGCGGAGCCCGCTCCCGAACCGGTGGTCGCCGCGGCCCCCGCCGGCGTGGACGTGTCCGCCGCGCTCGCGTCGGTCGGGAACTCGTGGTTGTTCACCCGGGCGGACTCCGGGCTGCGAGTGGTGGACCTGTCCACTCGCCAGAAGGTGTTCGGGCGGAACGACGACCGGATGCTCCAGCCGGCGTCCACGATGAAGGTGATCACCAGCGCTGCCGCGCTGCGCAACCTCGGGCCGGCCTACCGATTCACCACCGACGTGTTCTACGACGGCGAACTGCAACCGAACGGCGTGCTGCAGGGCAACCTGTACGTGAAGGGCCACGGAGACCCGACGTTCACCGTCGAGGACCTGTGGAAGTTGGTCGAGGACATCGAGCTGGCTGGGGTCGACAAGGTGGTGGGTTCGGTCGTGTTCGACGACTCGTTCCACGAGAGCGGCACGGTCCTGCCGGGGTGGGACAAGCCGGAGGACATCGAGAAGGGGACCTCGTACTTCGCTACGTTGTCCGCCCTGTCGCTGAACTCGAACACGGTGGTCCTGGTCGTCCGTCCGGGCGCCGAGGTGGGCTCCACCGCACGCGTCACTCTCGAGACCCCCACGCTGGGGTACGTCCAGCTCGACAACCAGGTGAAGACCGGGGGCGCGAGGAGCCGTAAGTCGATCGAAGTGACCCGGGAGGTCCTCCCCGACGGCACGAAGTTCAGCCTCACCGGCAACGTACCGGTGGACGAGATCGAGCGCACCACGTTGCGTCGTACCGTGGCCGACCCGACCGCGCACTTCGTGGCGGCGTTCCACGCGAAGATGCGCGAGCGCGACATCGACGTGACCGGCCGGTACCAGCGAGGCACCACCCCGCCCGCGGCGAAGCTGTTGCTCAGCGCCGACAGCCCACCGCTGGCGCAGATCGTGGCGGAGATGAACAAGTCGTCGCTGAACTTCGTGGCGGAGCAGGTGCTCCGCACGGTCGGCGCCGAGGTGATGGGGGAGGGCTCGACCCGGAGCGGGCTCGCGGTGGTCGGCCAGTACCTCGGCTCGATCGGCGTGCCCCCCGGCGACATCGTGCTGGTGAACGGCAGCGGGTTGTCGCGCGACATCCGGATGAAGGCGTCGGTGCTCACGGCGGTGCTCGAGGACATGGCGGTCGATCCGCAGGTCGGATCGGAGTTCGCCGCGTCGCTCGCGATCTCGGGCACCGACGGCACCCTGTGGTCTCGCCTGCGCGAGGACCCGGGCCGCCTGCGCGGCAAGACCGGCACGCTCGACGGGGTGCACTGCCTGGCCGGGTATGTCGACTCCCAGGGCGGCCGTCGGTACGCGTTCGCGTTCCTGGTGAACAACTATGGAAGCCGCCTCCAATCGGTGCGGGACGTGCACGACACCTTCGCGCGCCAGCTGTTCCGGCTGGGCGGAGGACCCGGATGAGTCGACACCGACACGCAGAGCCCGCGATTGACACTCCGATCGACGTGGCGATAGGCTCGGGCCGCGAGAACCGATCGAACTCCGTCCCACGGAACTCGTCGGTCCTCGGACTCCGTCCTCCGGATTTTCGATCGGTCCTCGGACTCGGTCCTCCGGATCTCGATCGTTCGGCGGGCTCCCACCCCGCCGATTCCCACCGAATCCAGTCGCTCCGAACGACCCCCAGCGCAGTAGCCCGCATGGATGGACCCTCATGCCGTTGATCAACGCGCGGACCCGGGCCGCGATCGTCGCGACCCTGCTCACCGCGTTCGGAGGAACGCTCGCTTTCGCGCAGCAGCCCTCGGAACCGCCTCCGGCGCCGGCCGCAGAGGCCCCCGCCCCCGAGGCGCCCGCTCCGGGCCCCGTCGCCGCCACCGAGGTCAGCCGCGAGCTGCGCACCGTCGAAGAAGACGTGAGCAACCTCAAGGAGCGGGTGTTCCGCTCGAAGGCCACCCTGAAGCTGCTCAAGGAGCTGGTGGTCGACTCGGCGATCTCCGGTTCGCGCCTGGCGATCTGGCACGTGAACAAGCTGGGCGGCGGGTACTCGATGGAGTCCGCCCAGTACTTCCTGGACGGGAAGGGCGTGTTCGCCCGAGTGGACCCGTCGGGGTCACTCGACACCGACCGCGAGCTGAAGATCGCCGAGCAGACGGTCCCGGCCGGCACCCACACGGTGCAGGTGAGCCTGGTGCTCCGCGGCAAGGGCTACAAGGTGTTCTCCTACTTGAAGAGCTACCAATTCAAGGTCACCAACTCGTACACCTTCAAGGTCGAAGAAGGGAAGATCTCGGTGATCCGGGTGATCGCCGAGACCAAGGGTGTCCTGCAGAACTTCGTGGACCGAGCCACCATCCAGTTCGACGAGCGCACCGAGTCGTACAGAGAGGAGTGATGTCGACCACACGCCTGGGCCACACACGGCCCCACGCCCCTCCTCGGAGAGCCGCTGCTCCTGCCGGCAGCGGCTTCCGCTCGCTCCTCGCGGCGCTGGCGGTCACCGCCACGCTCGCGGCTGGGTCGGCGCGCGCCGCGAGCCTCGAGTCGGAGCTCGGTGAGCTGGACAGCCACTCGGTGGAGCTGCGCAACCGCGCCGCGAACCTCGAGAGTGACGCCCGCCCCGGCGCGTACCTGTCCGAGTCCGAGGCGGTGTCCCAGTTCCAGGACTACCTGTTCCTGCACCTCATCGGGGACCACCAACAAGCGGCGGAGGGGTTCTTCGCGCTGGTGACGACCGCGGTGTTGTCCGACGCAGGGCTACACCGCGACGCGGAGTGGTACCTCGCGGAGTCCCTCGTGGGGCTCGAGAACTACCGGACAGCGGAATCCCGGTACCGCGCGATCATCGACGATCCGCAGCACCCGTTCCGCGACGACGGCGTGCGGCGGCTGCTCGAGCTGTACGCGATGAGCGGGAGCCGCGAGTCGTTCGATCAGCTGTACCGGTCCGAGATCCTCACCGGCAAGGTGAAGCCGACCGGGCTCATCACCTACTCCCTCGCGAAGTCGTTCTACGAACAGGATCTGCTGCCGCAAGCGGCCGAGCACTTCTCGCAGATCCCGGCCGACAACCCGTGGTACGGCCGGGGGCGCTACTTCATGGGCGTCATCCACGTCCGGGAGAAGGACATCGAGAGCGCGAAGGTGGACTTCCAGACGGTGTCGGATCTGTCCATCACCACCACCGAAGACCGGATGGTGCACGATCTCGCGCTGCTCGCGCTCGGGCGGATCTCGTACGACACTGCCGACTACTTCGCCGCCTCCGAGTACTACAACCGCATCGGCGGTGACTCGCAGTACCAGGCCGACAAGCTGTACGAGATCATCTGGACCAGCATCCGGCGCCAGAAGTGGCGGGACGCGCTCAACAACGTGGAGATCTTCCTCCTCGCGTACCCCGAGCACGAGTACTCGGCGCAGCTGCAGCTGCTCCAAGGCCACCTGAACTTCCAGGAGCAGAACTGGAACGGCGCGCTCGGCGCGTACGAGCAGGTGATCGCCGACTACACCCCGGTTCAAGCCCGGTTCGGGATGCTCGCCCGACCCGACTCCGACGCGGAGGGGGCCGTCCGGGCGGTGGTGGAGTCGCGGTCGGAGACCGTCGACCTGCCGCCGTACGCGGTGTCGATGATGCGCAACGATCCCGAGCTGTCGCGGGCGATCGACGTGTTCCGCGACCTCGACCTCGAGCGACAGGACATCGAGGACTCCGAGCGGCTGATCGGCGAGCTCCGCTCGTTCATCGACGGGTCGGGCGCGATCGGTTCGTTCGACCGCACCCGCACGAACACCCTGGTCGCGCTGCAGGGCGTGATCGACGACCAGATCCGGCTGCTCGAGCTCGAGGAGAGGTGGCTGAAGAGCCTGTCCGATCCGGCGGTGGACTCCGCGTTGCCCTCTTGGGTCGCCGGGCGGACGGCGGTCGCGTCGCGCGCGGCCGCCACCGGGTCCGCGGTGACCAAGGCCGCCTCCGACCTCACCGCGTTCGAGCGGACGATGGGCGAGCTGCACGCCGAGTCGGACAACGCCCGCCGCGACGCGCACGACCGAGAGGAGTCGATCAGCGCGGCCCGGGAGCGGCTCGCCGATCCCAGCGTCACCGGCGCCGCCCGCCAGAGCGACCTCGACCGGATCACGAGCCTCGAGGCGGAGCTCCAAGCGGCGCGCCTCCGCCAGCAGGACGCCGACGCCCGGATGGCGCAGACCGTCGCCCCGGCGAGCCTCGGCTCGGTAGATGTCTCGGAGATGCTCGCGGTCCACGCCGCCCTCACCGCGCTGCTCGACGACGCCCGCGGGTTCCGCCCGAACAAGCAGGGGCAGCTGGAGCCGAGCCGGTTCGACGGGCTGGGCCTGTCGCTCACCGACACCGGCGCCAAGCTCGACGCGGTGTATCAAGGGATCTCGCGCAACCAGGGCGCAGAGGTGAACGGGATCCGGACCCGGTTCGAGCAAGAGGTGGCCGCCGTCGCCACCGAGCGGGTCGACTACGAAGGCACGCTGGTCGCCGCCCGCACCGTCTCGCTCGACCTGACCCGGAAGGGGTTCGGGCGGCTGGAGGACTTCTTCACCGACTCGGTGGTGAAGGCGGACATGGGCATCGTCGACGTGTTCTGGGCCGAGAAGATGGAGATCGCGGACGAGCTCGAGCGCGTGCGGAACGAGCGCGAGCTCCAGATGGCAGAGCTCGAGCAGCGGTTCGAGCTGATTCGCGAGAAGATGGGAGAACCGAAGTGAATCGTGGTTCCTGGCTGCTGATGTGGGCGTTGGCGGCGAGCCTGCCCGGTCTGGCGTCGGCGGCGTCCGACACCGAGGACGCGCAGGACCCGGCCGCGGACGACGTGGTCACTGGGCCGATCCCGGTGGAGGTCGACGCCTTCCAGGCGGCGCGAGAGCGGTTCGCGGAGCGGATGCGCGAGATCGAGTCCGACACCCGCTCGTTCGTCGATTTTCGCGAACAAGAGGAGCGAGGCCGGATCGGCGGGATGTACCAGGAGAAGGTGGCCACGCTCGAGCTGCGGGAGCGAGATCAGCGCGAAGCGTCGATCGCCCGGTTCGAGTCGTTCCTCGAGAAGTACCCGTCGCTGCCGTACGCCTCCCACGTCCGATTCCGGCTCGCCGAGCTGTGGTTCGAGCGGTCGACCGAGGCGTGGTTGGTCGAGGCCGACGCGTACAACCAGAAGGTCAACGACCCGAACACCACGATGGAGGCGCTGGAGGCGCTCGGCCCCGAGCCGAAGCGGGACCTGTCCCGGTCGCTCGACCTGTACCTCCGGATCGTCGAAGACAACCGGCTCCTCCCCGAGGACCAGCAGTACGAGCGCCTCGACGGCACCTACCTGATGCTCGGGTTCGTGTACAAGGACGCGAACGCGGTCCAGTACGACGAGCAGAAGGCCCGCGCCGCGTTCGAGGAGCTGATCCGGGTGGTGCCGAACTCGGCGCTCGCGGACCGGGCGCACCTGTTCCTCGGGAACTTCGCGTTCGCCGAGAACCGGTTCGACGACGCCCTGTCCGAGTACACGCTGGTCTACGGCAAGGGCGCGGAAGGCAAGTACTTCGAGGAGGCCCTGTACCAGCTCGCGTGGGCCCGGTACAAGCTGAACTCGTTCGATCAGGCGTTGACCCTGTTCACCGAGCTGCTCGACAAGTCGGAGGTGCGCAAGCAGGAGTCGGGCAAGGAGAGCGCGTTCGCCCCCGACGCTCGCCGCTTCATGGCGTTCTCGTTCGCCGACATCGCCTACGATCAAGACACCGACGCGGTCGAGGTGGCGCAGGCCTACTTCGCCAAAGTCGGCGCGCGCCCGTACGAGCGGGAGATGTACGAGCAGCTGGCCGACGTGCTCGTGCGCTACACCCGGCCGCGCGAGGCCGTCGACACCTACACGCTGCTGCAGCAGGACCCGCGCTGGACGCTCGACCCTGCGAACCCCAAGCACCAGATCTCGGCCATCGACCTGTACCTCACGTCGGTCGCGCGCGACCTCGAGGCCGCAGGCAACGCCAGGCTCACGTTCATCGAGCGGTACAGCGAAGGCACCCCCTGGTGGGACGCCAACCGCAACGACCCGGCGGCGCTGGAGGTGGCCCGTCAGTACATCGAGAGCTCGCTGTTGGACGTGGCGATCGAGTACCGGGTGCGGGCGCAGGAGTCCGGCGCGGTCACCGACTACCAGCTCGCCGCGGACAAGTACCAGGAGTACCTCGAGAAGTTCCCGATCTCCGACGACTACTACAAGCAGCAGTGGTACCTGGCCGACTCGCTGATGCAGGCGCAGCAGTACGACCGCGCCCTGGGCGAGTTCGAGTCGTTGGCGCGCAGCAGCAAGTACCACCCGTACGGAGACGCCGCGGCGTACTCCCTGATGGACGTGCGCCGCAACCGGATGTTGAACCTCGGCCACCTGCCCGACGTGGAGCCGACCGACGCCACGGTCGAGCGGACGTACACCGCGGGCGACAAGACGGTCACCGTGTTCGCGCTCACCCCCGACCGCGCGGACTTCATCCGCTCGGCCGACGGCGTGCTCGCGCACCAGTTCGGGCCGAGCGCCGATCCCGAGCTGCCGAACTACCAGGACGCGGTCGATCAGCGCCGGCCGACGTTGCTGTACCTGACCGGCCAGATCTTGTACTACCACCACCGGTACGACGAGGCGCGGGTTCGGTTCGAAGAGCTGATCGCCAAGTTCCCGCAGACGATCGAAGCGAACTTCGCCGCGGGCCTGCTGGTCGACAGCTTCCTGGCCGAGGGCAACCTCGCCCAGGTGCGGGAGTACTCGAAGCGGTTCACCCTCAACCCGCCGGGCCCCCCGACCGACTTCGACCCGGAGCGGTTCAGCGGCACGCTGGAGGGCACGAGCTTCAAGCTCGCGATGCAGCAGGCGGAGACCGGCGACCCGAGGGTCGCGGCCGAGGCGTTCCTCGCGTTCCGCAAGGAGTTCCCGAAGTCCGAGCTGTCGGCCGACGCGTTGCACAACGCCGCCTTCTACAACCAGCAGGCGGGCAAGGCCGAGGCGGCGAACGTCCTGTACGAGCAGTTCGTGGCCGAGTACCCGACCGACCCCCGGGCAAAGGGGTTGTTCTTCCGGATCGCCGCGAACTACGAGGCGACGTTCGACCTCGAGCGCGCGATCGAGTTCTACGACAAGGTGCTCGCGCATCGCGACGCGACCTCGGCGGAGAAGGCAGACGCGGTTTACAACCGGTCGTTCCTGCTGATCGGCCTCGGGAAGAACCGCGAGGCGGCCCAAGGCTTCGAGCGGTACGAGCGGGACTTCCCGGCCCAACAGGACAAGGAAGCGATCTTGTTCCTCGCGGGCGAGCAGTGGCGCGCGGTGGGCGACCGGGACGCGATGGACTTCTACAAGCGGTACCAGAAGCGGTACCCCGACGCGAACGCCGACCACTACATCGAGTCCGAGTACCGCCTGTGGGAGCTGTACACGAAGCTCCGGTGGGAGGACAAGTACACGGTGCCGCAGCGGCAGGAGATCGTCGCCGCGTTCGAGCGGTTCGCTCGCGCCGGCAAGCCGATCGGCCCGAAGGGTCACGAGTACGCCGCGGCGGCCGAGTACCCCACGATGGAGAAGGCGTTCGCGCGGGTCACCGACGACAAGCTGTCGGGCAACGAGGACCGCGACGCGAAGCTGCTCGACGAGACCAAGCCCGCCGAGCTCAAGGCGTTCGAGGATCAGGTCAAGACCTTCGTGTCGAAGTACCAGAACTTCGAGTACAACTCCGGAGCGCTGCTCCTTCAGGCCAAGTCGACCTTGTACCTGGCGGATCTCGGCCTCTCCATCAAGTGTCCGAAGGGGATGGGCGACGAAGACTGCTGGTTGTACGAAGACATCCTGCAGGAGAAGGTGTTCCCCGAGTACTACGAGGTCGAGAACATCGGGATCCAGCGCCTGAAGGAGCTGGTCGACGGGGCGGCCCAGAAGAAGCGGCACTCCCCGTACATCGACGAGGCGATGACCGAGCTGAACCGGCGCCGGCCGGCCGAGTTCCCGGCGGCGAAGCGTGAGCTCGAGGGAGGGACGGAGGCGCTGTCGGTCGTGCCGCTCGCGCCGCGGAAGCTCGACCCGAAGCCGCCGCCGCCGGCGGATCCCCCCCCGACGGAGACCCCGTCCCCGGAGACGCCGTGATGTCGTGGATGGCGATGGTGTTGCTGGCCGGCTGCCCGAAGGCGCCGGTCCCGATCGAAGCGCCCCAGCCGGACGGAGGTGGCGCCTCGACCC
>JBEBJC010000986.1:0-3359 GCA_040080105.1 Myxococcota bacterium | reverse complement strand
TCGGTGGTGAGCTCGGCACGTGGAGCACCGACGTGGCGGTGGCCGCGCGGCCGTTGCCGGTGTTCGCCTGGCGGTGGAGCGTGTCCGACGCCGAGCGGGGCGACGGAGACGGGGTGGTCGACGCGGGCGAGTCACTCGAGCTGCAGCTCGAGGTCACCAACGTGGGCGAGGGGACGGCCGCCGACCCGTTCGCCCGGCTGCGCAACCTGTCGCGCACCGCGATCGATCTGGTGGGCGGGAACCTGGTGCCCGGTGCCCCGATCACCGCCGATGGCACGCCGTGTACGCCGAGCTCGAACCCGCCGAATTCCCAGTCCGAAGGGTGCCGATCGGTGCTCGCGCCGGGGGACACCTGGCGCGGCTCGTTCGCGTTCGACCTCCGCGCGGTCCCGGCGGGCGACGCGCCGCTCGCGGTCGAGCTCACGCTGGGCGACGGGCGCGCGTACGACCAGGCGGCGGTGCAGCGCTCGTCGTTCTACGACTACTTCGGCGAGCACGAGTCGATCGACCTGGTGATCGGGATGCCGCTGCCGACCTCCGACCGGCGCGAGGCGCCCACGGTGGAGGTCACCCGTCGCCCGGCGCTCCGGGTCACGGGTGGGCAAGCGACCGTCTCCGGGGTGGTGACCGACGATCGGGGCCTCAGGTACGTGATGGTGTTCGTGGACGACAACAAGGTGTTCTTCGAGGGCGGGGGGCCGACGAGCTCGCTCCGCAGCGTCCCGTTCACCGCCGACGTGGCGCTGTCCCCCGGCGAGAACCTCGTCACCGTGCTCGCGGCCGACGATCAGGGGTTCAAGACCAGCCGGTCGATGGTGATCTGGAGCGCGGAGGCCGAGGTGGCGAAGGTCACGCCTCCATGACCGGCCTCCTCCGGTGATCGAGATCCTGTTGTCGATCGGCTCCACCACCTGCGCGTGTGTGCCGATGTTCTCGTTCCTCGCGGTCGTATGGTGGATGGACCGCTACGATCGCGAGCCGGTGTGGCTGCTCGGGCTCACCTTCCTGTGGGGCGCCGTCGGAGCGGTGCTCGGGGCGGTGACGTTGTCGTGGTACGCCGAGTGGGCGGTGACCGAGGTGGGCGGCGCCGAGGCGCTCGGGGTGCTGTCGCCGGTGGTGGTGGCGCCGCTGGTCGAAGAGCCCTGTAAGGCCCTTTTCCTGGCGTACGTGATCTGGAACCGCCACTTCGACAACATGACCGACGGGTTCGTGTACGGAGCCGCGGCGGGGCTCGGGTTCGGGATGACCGAGAACCTGCTGTACTTCCTGGCGGTGTCCGACGACGTGGTGGCGTGGGGCTCCACCGTCGTGGTGCGCACGTTCTACAGCGCGGTGATGCACGCCACCGCCACCGCGTCGGTGGGCGCGTGCCTCGGGTGGGCCCGGTTCCGCGGCTGGCCGGTGCTGGTCGCCGCTCTCGGCGTCGGGCTCGGGCTCGGCGTCGGGGTGCACGCGGTGTGGAACGGCCTGATCACGATGGGCGAGGTCACCGGCGACGGGGTTCCGTTCCTCGTCGATCTGGTGCTGCTCCCGCTCGAGGCGGTGATGGTGTTCACCGTGTTCCAGGTCTGCTTGTGGGAAGAGTCGCTCACCATCCGGCGAGAGTTGAGAGAAGAGGCCGCGACTGGCCGGATCCCGTTGGAGCACGCCGACATCTTGTCGTCGTGGGTGCGTCGCCTGTACCGCTCGTGGGTCCCCACCGGCGTGGACCACGCGCTGTACGTCCAGACCGCGACCAGCCTCGCGCTGCGCAAGCGCCAGGTGCGCCAGATGGGACGGTCCGCGCCCGCCTTCTACCGAGACGAGGTCGACCGCCTCCGCCGCCAGGTCGAGCTGCTGCTCGGCCCCCGGCGGCTGCGGATCTCGGGGAAGTGACGCCACCGATCTCGGTGCGCGGGGCGCGCGAGCACAACCTCCGCGGGGTGGACCTGGATCTGCCACGCGAGGCGCTGATCGTGCTGTGTGGGGTGTCGGGCTCGGGCAAGTCCTCGTTCGCGTACGACACGCTGCACGTCGAGGGTCAGCGGCGCTACCTGGAAGCCCTGGCCACCACTCGCCCGGGAGGCCCATCACTGGTGCCGCCGCGGGTCGATCGGATCGACGGGCTGCCGCCGACCCTCGCGCTGGTCCAGCGGCCCGGCGCGCTCGGCCCCCGCGCCACGGTGGGGAGCGTGACCGAGCTCGACGCGGTGCTGCGCGTGCTGTTCGGCCGGGCCGGGTCGGCGCACTGCCCGGTGTGCGGCAGCTCGGTGCGCCCCACCACCCACGACGAGATCGTGGACGCGCTGTCGGCGCTCACCGACGCGCGGCTGGTGCTGGAGGCGCCGGTCCGGATCCGCGACCCGGACGCGAGGGCGTCGTCGGTGCTCGGCGAGATCGAGCGCTCCGGGTTCAGCCGGGTCCGGCTGGCGGGGGAGATCCGGCGGATCGACGAGCTCGATCCCGGGCGGGTCGACCTGCGCGAGGAGCTCCGGGTGGTCGTCGATCGGCTGCGGATCGAGCCGGATCGCCGCCCTCGGCTGGTCGACTCGGTGCGGACCACCGCCCGGGTCGGCCGGGGCGTGGTGATCGCGTCGACCGACGCGGGTGAGCAGGTGTTCGTCGACCGGCCGTACTGCCCGCGCGACGACCTGCTCCTCCCCGCGCTCGAGCCTCGGCTGCTCGCGACCTGGGGTCCACCGGGCGCGTGCCCGACCTGCGCGGGGCTCGGTCGGGTCGACGACGCCCCGTGCGGCGCGTGTGGTGGGACGCGTCTGTCCGCCGCCGCCCGCGCGGTGCGGTGGCGGTCCTGGGGGTTCTCCGACCTTCAGCAACGCAGCCTGAGCGAGCTGGTGGCGGAGCTGCGCGGGCTGTCCACCCCGCGCGACGAGATCGAGCGGGTCGCCCTGGCAGACGTCGAGCGCCGCGCTGCCCGCGCGATCGGGCTCGGCCTCGGCGGGCTCCGGCCGGCGGACCCGGTCGACGCGCTGTCGAGCAGCGAGGTGCAGCGACTCCGGCTGGTGCGTCAGCTCGCGAGCCCGCTGTCCGGCGTGTTGTACGTGCTCGACGAACCGACGGCCGGCCTCGACCCGTCGCTGATCGACGCGGTGATCTCGGTGGTGCGGGAGCTCGTGGCGGCGGGAAACACGGTGCTCGCGGTCGAGCACGCTCCCGCCGTGATCGCGGCGGCGGATCACGCGGTGGAGTTCGGCCCGGGCGCGGGGGTTGCCGGCGGGCGGGTGGTGTTCGAGGGGCCGCCGGCGCGGCTCGCGACCGCCGACACCGCGACCGGGCGCTGGCTGTCCGGGCGGGAGTCGATCGAGGTCCGGCGCCGCCCCTCCGGCGGTGAGGTCTCGGTGTCCGGCGCGTGGCTGCGCGGC
>JBEBJC010000085.1:0-15017 GCA_040080105.1 Myxococcota bacterium | reverse complement strand
GTGTGGGGGTGAGGTGCGGGTGATCGACCGGGTCGACGAGGCGCCGCACGAGCGCGAGTCCGACCGCCGGGTCACGGTCACGTTCGACGCCGCCGCGCCCGCCGCGCTGGTCTGTCGCGCACGCGACGACGGGGCCGACCGGGTGCTGCTCGAGTCACCCGCCGCCACCACCCACGGGTTCGAGGTGATGGGGCTGCGCCCGAACGCCACCTACGACTGCGCGGTCGGGCCCACCTGCCCGCTCGGGCCGTCCGACCGGTTCACCCTGCCGATCGGGCCGCCCGACGGGTTCGATCCGCAGGTCACCGCCACCTCCGACGGGCCGCCGCCGCCCGGCTGGCTGCTGATGGGGGTCGAGACCGAGGGGTGCATCGGCCCCGGCGCGCTCGCGATCTTCGACCCGGCCGGCCGGCTCCGGTGGCACTACCCCCTGCCGTACACCGGGATGGATTACGAGATCCTCGATCTCGGCGGCCGGCAGCTCGTGTACGGCGGCCACACCGAGGGCCCGGGGCCGGTCGCGCTCGACCTGTGGGACGGGGTGCTCTGGGCCGCCGATCTGCCCGGCGACGCGTTCTTCCACCACGACGTGACGTTCGCCCCCGACGGGCGGCTCGCCACGCTGGAGGAGCGGACCGTGACGGTCGACGGCGACAGCTGGACCGGGTTCGCGGTGCGCGCGTTCGACCCCGACACGTTCGAGGTGAGCTGGGAGTACGACTCGCAGCGCGCCGCGGACGAGGGCGCGCTGCCGCCGGGTTCGGGCGACGCGTGGCACGCGAACTGGATCCGGTGGATCGACCACGGGGCGGGCGAGAAGCTGTACGTGAGCCTGTGCGCGATCCAGCAGGTGATGCGGATCGACGTGGCCACCGGCGCCACCGACTGGGTGTTCGGCGCAGGCCGCGACTTCACCCTGGTCGACCCCGGCGGCGCGCCGCTGCCGGACGGCCGGTACACCCAGTGCCAACACGGGCTCGACGTGTCCGACGACGGGACCTCGGTGCTCGCGTACGACAACGGCCGGCAGCGCGGAGAGTCGAGGGTGGTGGAGTACGGCATCGACGGGCTCGTCGCGACCGAGCGGTGGGCGTGGACCGACGGGTGGTACGAGAGCCTGCTGGGAGACGCCGACTGGCTCCCCGACGGCAGCGTGCTGGTCACCCAGGCCCACTCCGAGTGCTACGGCGAGAGTGACCGGTCGGAGATCGTGCGGATCGACCCCACCACCGGGGCCGAGACGTGGCGGATGGCGTTCGAGGACGAGCAGATGGCGATCTACCGGAGCGAGTGGATCGACGGGTGCCGGTGGTTCGGCAACGTCGGGCAGTGCCCCGCGCTCGAGCCCCGGTGGGCCGAGCTCGCAGCGGCGCTGCTCGATCGGTAGAGCCCTACCAGTCCGGCAGCGGCCGCCCGTGCGCGACCTCGACCAGGCTCGCGAAGAAGTCCTGTTGGAACGCCACCTGGGTGGTGCCGTCCTGGCGCGGGGCCACGATCTCCTCTTGCAGGTCGACCTCGGTGACGTCCGGGTCGGCGCCGCGCTCGAGCACGAGTGACCCGCGCAGCGACTCGATGAACTGCGTCCCGTCGGTCTTGTCGTACACGATCACCACCCGGTCGGGCGCCTCGTCGGAGCCGCCCTGGCGCTCGTGCCGCCACCACAGCTCGTACTCCACGGTGATCAGGTCGGGGATCTCCTGGGTCACCCGATACGACGCGTCGAGCCCCTCCACCGGGTCGTCGACCACGCTCCACTCGCTCACCACCCGCCGGTCGACGCCGACCTCCGGGTCGAGGGCCGCGTCCCACACCGCCTCGAGCGGGGCGTGGACGTACCCGAGGCCGTTCGCCCAGGTCACGTCACCTTCGACCCCAGTTACGCTGGTCATCTCCTCGGCCTCGCCCGCGGGCCAGGTCGACCGGTTCGGTCCGAGGGGTGACAGATCCGAGGTCTCGAGCGCCGGCTCCGGCCCCCGTTGGCACGCCAACCAAATCCACATCCGAACCTCCCAGCTTCGTCGGGGCGGGAGCATACCCCGTCAGAACACGTTCCCCAGGTCGAAGTACGCAGCGGTGCCCTCGGGTGACCACGCGAAGTCCCCGCGCACGACCACCGCCTCTCCCATCCGCAGCCGGAGCCCGCCACCTGCCCCGGTGTGCAGCCCGAGCCCGGCCCCGTCGAGCGCGGGGGTCGACCCGAGCCGCGCCCACACCCGCCCCGCGTCGGCGAACACCAGGGGGCCGAGCTGCCAATCGAGCCCCAGCAGGTGCCACCCGACGAGCTGGGTGCGCAGCTCGACGTTCGCGAGCACCTTGCCCGCGCCGTGGTACCGCTGCAACGGCACCCCGCGCGGCCCGAACTGCCCGCCGGGGCCGAACGCCGGGAACGCGCCGCCGTACCGCGCGAGCTCGTAGAACGGCGGATCCCCCGCGAGCGCGTCCCCGAGCACCCGCGCGGCGGCGACCACCCGAGGGGTGCCGAGCGACCGGTAGCCGCGCAAGCCGAGGTTCAGCCCGAGGTACGGATCGCCCAACGTCGACACCCCCGCGCGGGCCGACCCGTCGAGCAGCGCGCCCGAGGTGGGCCACAGCTCCGCGTCGCGGCGGTCGTACATCACCCCGGCGAACGCCTCGACCACCCCGTGTGGCGCCGCGCCCACCACCGCCTCGGCGACGAGCGGCCCCGAAGCGCCGGCGAGGTCTCGCGCGAGCCGGCTGTCGGGGTCGATCACGAACGTGTCGTACGAGCCCGCGACCCCCCCGAAACCGCGCACCGGACCGAGCGGACGCCACAGCTCCAGCCGCGCGGCCGGCCAGGTCCGGACGTAGGTCGGGTCGGGCAGGACGGCGAGCTCCGGCGGGGACGCGTTGCCGAGCCCGTACCACCCGCTGTCACTCTGGCGGACCCAGGTGAGCTCGGCGCGGAGCCGCCGCCCGCCCTCCCCCGGCACGTCGACCCGCAGGTAGTTGTCGGTGAGCGGCACCTCGACACCGTCGGGGCCGGGGGCGAGCGACACCGACACCTGGCCCGACACCTGCCACCGGAACGGCTCCCGGCCGAACCGGGTAGCGACCGACGCCAGGCCCACCGACACGCCGGTGTCGCTGCTGTAGCCGAGCGCCGGCAACACGCCGACCTCGGTCGCCTCGACGTCGCTCAGCGCTGCCGCCGGAAGTGCAGCTGGTACCGAACCGGGACCTCGAGCTGGCTCGACTCGACCACGATCTCGACCTCGAGCGCGTCGGGGCCGACCAGCCGATACGACTCCGTCCCGCTGCCCCCGTCCTGCCGCCCGTCGTGGACCAGCACGCCGGCCTCGAGCCGCCGCGTCACCACCTCGTCCGCGCCGTCGGGCGTGGTGTACCGGAGCGGGGTGCCCCACCCGGTCGACAGCCCGCCCACAGTGACCGACGTGTCGGTCAACTCCAGCGTGACCGCGGACGGGATCGGGATCGCCGCGTCGATCCGGGCCCGCGCGAACGGCCGGAACAGCAACGGCATCGCGGCGACGGTGCGGTCGATCGCCGCGGCCCGGGCCGCCTGGTCGGCAGCTCCACCGGACCAGATCCACGAGCCGCCGAGCGCCGCGGCGCCAGCGGGCAGCGGATCGGAAGCGAACGCCAGGGTCACGAGCCACATCGCGCCGTGGTAACCCGGGCCGGGGGCTCCCATGCGGCCGGATCGGATCACGTTCCTCGACACGGTGCGAGGCGTCGCGCTGCTCGGCATCCTGCTGATGAACGTCCAGTCGTTCGCCGACGTTTCGGCCGCGTACCTGAACCCGACCGCCACTGGCCCCCTGTCGGGCGCGAACCTCGCGGTGTGGGCGATCGTCCGGCTGTTGGCCGACCAGAAGTTCCTCGGGCTGTTCGCGATGTTGTTCGGGGCGGGCCTGGTCCTGTACACCGACGGGGCCGCGGCGCGCGGAGACGACGTCCTCCGGCTGCACCGGCGCCGGATGGGGTGGCTGGTGGCGTTCGGCCTGTTGCACGCGACGCTGATTTGGCACGGCGACGTGCTGTTTTGTTACGGCGTGTGCGGACTCGTGGTGGTCGGCGCGAGAGAGTGGGCCCCGAACCGACTGATTCTGACGTCGATCCTCGTCTCTGGCGTCGGGTCGTCGGTTTGGCTGGCCGGGGGGCTCACCTACCGGTGGTGGCCACCGGAGCTGGCGGCGCAGATGCTGGCCGCATGGGCCCCGGACGCGGCGGCGCAGGCGGCGGAGGTCGCGGCGTACCGTTCGGGCTGGCTCGGGCAGATGGTCGTCCGGCTCCCGCAGGCGCTCGAGAACGAGCTCGGCGGGCTGCTGTTCCTGATGGGGTGGAAGGCGGCGAGCCTGATGTTGCTCGGGATGGCGCTGTACCGGCTCGACGTGCTCACCGGGCGGGCTGAGCCTCGGGTGTACCGCCGGCTCGCGTCCGCGGGGTTCGGCGTCGGTCTCCCCCTCACCGCCCTCGGGATGGCGCTCGACTGGAACGCAGGGTTCTCGGCCGAGTTTTCGTTCTTCTTCGGCGGGCAGCTCCACGGCTGGGCGAGCTACGCGGTGGCGCTCGGGTGGGTCGGGCTGCTCGGCGCGGTCCGCGGCCACCGGCTGGAGCCGCTGCTGGCGGCGGTCGGGCGGATGGCGTTCACCAACTACATCCTCGACTCGGCGCTCGGGACGCTGGTGTTCTACGGCCACGGCCTCGGTTGGTTCGGCTCGGTGGACCGGGTCGGCCAACTCGCGGTGGTTGCGGCGTTGTGGGCGGTGAACCTGGGTGGTTCCTGGTGGTGGCTCCAGCGGTTCCGCCAGGGTCCACTCGAGTGGCTGTGGCGCGGCCTCGTTCGCGGGCGAATGGAGCCGCTGGCGATCTCGCGCCTGGGAAGCTGATCTTCCCTCGGTTGCGGCGAGGACCGTCCACGGATACGCGCCCCGGCATGACGCTGATCGCCTTGGCCGGGTGTGGTGACCCGCAGTTCACCACTACGTTCCCGAGCACCTTCCCGTGGACCCGACCGGAGACCACCGGAGAGGCTGTGCCGACGACCGACCCGTCCCAAACGGTGTCGGGACACTGGGACTTCGAGTACACCGTCGACGGCGAGGTGGTGTGCGCGAGCGAGGTGGACTTCACCGGCAACCGCTACGTCGGCGACTGCCCGAGCTGCACGTTCGCGTTCGACATCGACACGACCCCGATCGTGGACATCGCGCCCAGCTCTTGTGCGTCGGAGTTCAGCCCCGGCAGCCGGTTCGCGATGTACCCATACGCCCGGTTGGTCGAGACCGACGTGTTCAAGAACCTGAAGCTCGCGTTCAGCCCGAGCTACTCCACCGCGTTCGGGGGGTACGAGCGGACCGACCAGCTGTTGGTGGGCACCTCGGTCGACCTCACCGCGTTCGGGTACGGGTACTACCCCGACATCGCGTGGTACACCGCCGGCCACGGCGAGTTCGACGGCGCCACGCTCGCGGTGTACACCGAGCTCGAGTGGACCGCGTACGTCCCCACGTTCTCCACCTGCCTCACCGACGACTTCACCGAGGCCGAGACCGAGCCCCTCCCCGGCGGGCTCACCGGTCGGCTGCCGTGTGACTCCGAGATCGTCACCCCGCACACGTTCACCGCCGAGGCCGGTGACACCGTAGTGGTCACGGTCGACGGGACCGAGCCGGAGCTGGCCTCGGACTTCTACTTCTACCTGGTCGACCCCGAGGGGTGCGAGTTCTCGTACCACGACGACGACTTCCCGTGCACCGCCGCGCCGGAGGGCCAGCGGTGCCCCGCGGCGTCGTTCGTCGCGCCGACCTCCGGCACGTACACCGCGGTGGTGGGCACGTACCAGGACTACCCGCCGTACTACGTCAGCTGCGGCGGCCCCGAGGTCGAGTACCACGTCGCCACCACCGGATCCGCCCTGTCGGGCGGCGTGCCCGGTGAGGCGTGGCTGTTCCTACCGGCCCGCATGACCCGCAAGGTCGACGCGGTCCTCTCCGGAGGTGGCTCTTGACGCTGTGGATCACGCTCGCGTGCCGAGGGGAACGGGTCGAC
Source organism: Myxococcota bacterium (assembly GCA_040080105.1). Lineage (GTDB taxonomy): Bacteria > Myxococcota_A > UBA796 > UBA796 > JACKER01. Next base: position 8,984 of record JBEBJC010000085.1, on the reverse strand, counting down.
GCCGACGGCGACGGCCTGTCCGACGCCCGCGAGGCCGAGCTGGGCACCGATCCCTCTCGGCGAGACACGGACGGCGACGGCCTCACCGACTGGGAGGACCTCCGGTACCGCTGCGACCCGCTGGTGATCGACACCGACGCCGACGGCTACACCGACCGTGACGAGGTGGTCGAGGCGCACGACCCGTCCGACCCCGCCGACCGGACCTACGCCGGCAACTGGCCGTACAACCCGAACAAGGACCAGCTGATCGACCCGGGGTGGGACAGCGACCCGAAGCGCGTCGAGCGGTTCCCTCGGTTGATCGGGCTCGATCAGTTCGGCGACGAGCTCGACCTGTACGACTTCGCGGGCGACGTACCGGTGATGATCGACCTGGCCACCCCGTGGTGCGGGCCGTGCAACGACCTCGCCCAGTGGCTCGAGGGGCGGCCCACCTGGGTCGACCAGGACTACCCGGAGCTCGCCCCCGTGCGCGACGCCGTGATGGCAGGCGAGCTGCGGTGGATCACCCTGATGGACACGAACGAGGCGGGCCTGGGCCCGCCGGGCCTCGCCACGCTCGAGCTGTGGTACGAGGAGTACCCGAATCCGCAGCTCCCGCTGATGATCGACACCGACCTCGCGATGTACGGGTACATCTACAACGGCTGGCCGTCCCTCGCGCTGCTCGACGCGGACCTGGCGCCGGTGTCGGTGCCAGCCGACTACTCGGTCGCGCTGTTCGAGGCGTTGGAGCTGGTCCAGGGAGCGGACCGATGAGGTGGCTCGCAGTGGCTCTGGTGGGGTGCCCGTCGAAGACCTCGTCGTCGCCCGACGACCCCACCCCCACGACCCCGGCCACCACGCCGTCCGCGTGTGACCGCGGGCGGGTCGACTGCGACGGGGCGTGCGTCGATCTGTTCGATGACGTGGACAACTGCGGCAGCTGCGGAACGCCCTGCGCCACCGGTGAGTCGTGCGGCGCGCGCGTGTGTGACGTGCCGGTCGTCGATTGTACGTTCCCGGGCTCGTTCGAGTCGTGTGACGGGCGCTGCGTGGAGACCTCGGTCTCGCTGGACGCGTGCGGGGCGTGTGACGCCGCGTGCGCCGACGACGAGTCCTGCCTCGACGGGGTGTGCACGCCGAACGGGTCGGACGGGCGCACCTGCGCGACCGCGATCGGGGTGCCGAGCGAGCTGGAGCTTCAATTCTGGCTCGACGGGGCGGGGTCGCACCAGGCGACGTGTGGGCCGGCCACTCCACGACCGGCGCGGTTCTACCGGTTCACCGCCCCCGCTGACGGCGCATACACCGCGCGGGTCGTCGGCGACCCGGACCGCGACGACCTGGTGCTGGAGGCGTTCACCGCGGTGGACTGCAGCGCCTCGCGGGGCTGCAACGACAGCGCGCTCGGGCTCCTGCCCGAGCTGTCGATCGAAGCGACGGCCGGCGAGACCGTGGTGTTCGTGGTGAGCGCAGGGGCAGCAGGAGTCCCCGCGGGTCGCCTGTTGCTCACGTTGTCGGACTGACGCCCTGGGGCGCTACAGCCAGGCGCCGGGCGCGTGGGGCCACGAACCCCGCTGGTCGAGCCCCGCCACGTACCGCAGGCCGTCGACGCCCACCACCTCACCCGACGACAGGCGCTCGGCGTCGCGCAGGGTGACCGCCAGCGGGACCCGCACCCCAGGGCGCCCATTGAACTCCTCGGCGACGGCGAACGGCTGAGTCAGCCACGCGCAGAGCTGGTCCGCGCCCTCCCCTCCCCCCGCGACGGCGCTGCGGACCTGCTCGGCCAGTTGGTGGTGCCCAGGGTCGACCGAGGTGGTGGTTCGGCTCGACGCCACGTCGATCGCCGGGAACTCCCTCCGGGCCGCGCGCGCCGGATCGAGCACGATCCGATCGGCCAGCTCGGGCACCTGCGGCAGGTGCACGTGGGGGCCGAACGTGAGCACGGGGACGGCGGGGCCCGCCGCCCGCAGCGCGCGATCGAGCCGGTCGTCGGCGACCACCCACCCCCCGCGCGACTCCGCCAGGGCGAGCGCGGTGCGCACCAGGTCCCCGTGGTCTTCCGGGCCGGTGCCGAGCACCACCACCGCGCGGTCCCAGTTCCCGAGCTCCCGCAGCACCGCCTCGAAGTCGCGCACGTCGAGCGTGCGGTCCAGCAGCCCCGCGATCACCGTCGGGCCGAGTGAGCGCCCGAGCTCACCGATCAGCACGATCTTGCCGACGTTCGGGCCGCCCACCAAGTGGACCACCCCGGCGCGCGGCAGCGGGGCGAGCAGATCGATCGCCTTGATCCCCGTCTCGCGCAGGCGGGGGTCGGGCGGGTGCACCGAGCGCGCCGGCACCTCGAGCGGCGGCCCCCCGTCGAGCGGCCGCCCGCGGGCGTCGACCACCCGCCCGATCGGCACGGGGCGAGGCGCGCCGGCCAGCGACCGCCAATCGGCGGCGGTCCGCCCGAACAGGTCGGGCTCACCCGGGTCGCACCCGGCGGCCACCAGCCGGTCGTACACCTCGGCGACGCCGCGGCGCGCCGCCGTGTGCAGCGCGGTCCCTCCGTGCCACATCCGCGCCCGCGGGTCGGCGCCGCGGGCGAGCAGCAGCTCCACCACGTCGGCGCGACCGAGCTCCACCGCGTGCGCCAGCAGGCCGCCGCCGTGGGCGTCGAGCGCCGCGCCGCGGTCCAGCAGCAGCTCGAGCGCCGCGCACCGCCCGTGCGCCATCGCCTCGTGCACCAGCGTGGCCCCCACCGGCGCGTACCGCGCCGCCACCTCCTCGGGATCGGGCGAGCGGCGGACCTCGACCAGCGTGGGATCGGCGTCGAGCAGCTCGGTCAGCAGGTCGACGCGCCCGGTGCGCGCCGCGAGGAACGCGCGGACGGTCCGGGACACTTGGGAAGGCTCGGACGGGGTCATGCTCACCTCCAGCGGGACGGCGAGGCGCCGCCGCGCGTCGTGTAGGCGCTTCTTGACCGCCGCGGCCGACACCCCGAGCAGGGCGGCGATCTCGGCGTGGGAGCGGTCGGACAGGTAGAACAGTGCCACCACCTCGCGCAGGTGCGGCTGCAGCGTGTTCAGCGCGCTCCGCACCGCGCGCCAGCTCGCGTCGAGGTCGAGCCGCGCGTCCAGGTGGGGCTCGTCGCCGACCCACCCCTCGTCGAGCGACAGGTGGGGGCGCGCGCCGCGGGTGACCCGGTCGGCGTGCTTGACCACGATCCGGCGCAGCCAGGCGCCGAACGCCGCGGGCTCGCGCAGCGACGGCAGCAGGCGCCACGCGTCGAGCAGCGCCTCCTGCGCCACCTCCGCGCCGAGCTCGGGCCGGCCGGTGCGCGCGACCGCGACCGCGACCGCGACCCGACCCCACCGGTCGACCAGGGCGCCGAACGCCCGGACGTCCCCTCGCTGGGCTGCGGTCACGGTCTCGACGGTCTCTGCGGTCACGGCGGCTCCGGGGTTCCGATCCACCAGACCCGAACCAGCGCCCGAAGGTTACCGCCCTACCGCAATTCCGCAGGACGGCGTCCGAGGACCAATCGTTCGGCCGCCTCGCGCGCCAGGCGCACCGACCGCGACCGCGGACCGAACTCGAGCGCCTCGGCCAGCACCGCCGCCTCGCCGAGCGCCTCGGCCGCCCCGGCGCGGTCCCCGGCCAACGCCCGGACCAGCGCCACCACCGGCAGCCAGGTGCCGCGCGACAACACGGCGCTCGGGTCGAACGCCAGCGCCGGCGCGAGGTCCTGCACCGCCTCGTCGAATCGCCCCGCCCGCGCCCGCAGCAGCGCCCGCTCACACGAGACCTCGGCGAACATCGCCGGGATCGAGGCCGCGAGCGCCACCGCGGCGTCGGCGAGCCCGAGGTCTCCGCCCACCCGCGCGAGCGCCGCGCTGCTCTGCGCCTGGCCGAACACCGCGCCGCTCGCGCGGTACACCTCGAGCGCCTCCCCGAGCCGCACCCGGGCGCGCTCGAGGTCGCCGTGCAGCTGCTCGTCGACCAGCCCGAGCACCATCGACGCGGTGCCTCGGCCGCCGTGGCCTTCCGGGGCAGCGGCGAGCGCGGCATGACCGAACTGCTCGGCCTCCTCGAGCCTGCCCTGGAGCACCGCCATCCACCCGAGGTTGCCGAGGAACAGCGCCTCGCGCCACCGCACCCCGAGCGCGCGGTACAGCTCCACCGCCGCCTGGTGGTGCGCGACCGCCTCGCGGGTCCGCCCGAGCCACGCGTAGCTGTTGCCGAGGTTCCCGAGCGCGCCCGCCTCCGCCCGCCGGTCGCCGACCGCTTGCTGCGCCGCCAGCGCGCGTTCGGCCAGCGCGAGCGACTGCGCGTGGTCCCCTTGCTTGCCGCGCAGGATCCCGAGGTTGGTGAGCACCGCGCCCTCGGCGTTGCGCGCCCCGACCGCGACGTTGATCGCCAGCGCGGCCTCGTAGCACTCGCCGGCCCGGTCGAGCCGACCGAGCTCCATCAGCACGATCCCGAGGTTGGCGAGGATCCACGCCTCGGTCCGCGGGTCGTCGAGCGCGCGCACCGCGTCGAGCGCCTCCTCCCCCCACCGGAGCGCGTCGGGCAGCCGGCTCGCCTCCTGATCCACCACTGCGAGCTGGCGCAAGATCCCCAACACCAGGGGCCGATCGCCCCGGCCCCGCGCCGCCGGGAGGCGCTCCAGCAACCCTGCGCGCGCCTGGTCGAGCTGCCCCCGCCCGCGGGCGAGCTGGGCGAACGCCAACCCGATCTCGTCCGCGACGTGGGGCTCCACCCCGTCGATCGCCGCCGCCCGGCGCAGGTGGGCCTCCGCCGCGTCGAACCGGCTCGACCCCAGGTGCGCCGACGCCGCGGCGACGCGCAGGTGCACCTCCGGCGCTCCGGGCAGCTCGAGCGCGCGCTCCACCAGCTCCGCCGCCGCGCCCATCGGTCCGCGCGTGGTGTACACCCGCGCGCTGGCGATCGCGGTCGCGGCGGCGATCGGGGCGTCCGCGCGGGCGAGCGCGCGCCGGCACGCCGCGACCAGGTCCACCAGGTCGGCGTGCTCGGGGTGCTCGCCGTACCAAGCCCCGTGGCGGACCTCGGCCGCGCGCGTCAGGTCGACGCCGCCCTCCGCCAGCTTGTGCGCCGCGTACTCGCGGACGGTGGTCGACAGCTCGAACCGGACCGCCGAGCGGCGCCACACCAGGCTCTGATCGACCAGGTGGTGCAGCCGGTCGAGCGCGCCCGCGCCGCCGATCACCGCCTCGGCGGCGTCGACCGCGAACCCGCCCTCGAACACCGACAACGCCGCCAACGCCGCCTGGTCGGCCGGGGCCGACAATTCCCAGCTCCAGTCCAGCACCGCGGTCAACGTGGCGTGGCGCGCGACCCGCACCCCGCCGGTCAGCAGGCTGAACCGATCGACCAGCCGACCGAGGATCGCCCGGGGCGTGAGCACCGCGCACCGGGCGGCAGCGAGCTCGATCGCCAGCGGGAGCCGATCGAGCGCGGCCACCAACGGCCCGATCGCCTCGGCGTCGTCGGCCAGGCCATCCTCCGACACGGTGCGGGCCCGCGCGCGGAACAGCGCGACCGCGTCGTCGTGCTCGAGCGGTTCGAGCGCGACCACCCGCTCCCCCACCACCGCGAGCCGGTGGCGGCTCGTCACCACGAACCGCGCCGACGGAGATCGCTCGAGCCACCGCCCCACGGTGGCCTCGGCGTGCGCCACGACCTGCTCGAAGTTGTCGAGGATCACCAGCGACCGCCGGCCGAGCGCGTGCGCCACCTGCTCGACCGGGTCGTCGGCCCCGAGCACCACCCCGAGCGCCCGGGCGACACACGCGACCACCCCGTGTGCATCGGTGGTTGCGGCGAGGTCGCAGAACACCGCGTCGTCGCCGCGGGCGCTGCTGCGGTGCACCACCAGTCGGGTCTTGCCGATCCCACCAGGTCCGAGCACGGTGACCAGGCGCGCCTCGTCCACCGCGGCGTCGAGGCGGGCCAGGTCGGCGGCCCTCCCCACGAACGGGTCGCGCTCGGCGGGCACGGTCGTGCCGACGCTCCCCGCCGCCGCTCGCGCGACCGGTCCGACGAACCGCACCCCGCGCCGCGGCACCGTCTCGAGCCAGCTCCCGTACGGCTCGAGCGCGTCGCGGACCTTGCGGACCTGCTGGCGCAGCGAGTGCTCGGTCACGATCACGTCCGGCCACAGCCGCTCGGTGATCCGCTCGCGCGGCACGAGCTCGCCGCCACCCGCGACCGACATCAGCAACAGCTCGAGCGACTTCGGTTGCAGCGGCACCGGGCTACCGTCGCGGGTCAGCCGGAACGCGAGAGGATCGAGCACGAACGGCCCGAACGAGACCAAGTCGGACGACACGGGCACCGGTATCCCGCCGGTGGCGACCCGGCCGCGGGGCAGGTACGGTCGGAGGCCGGAGGCGCCATGTCACGCGCAGCGTTCGCGGCGGTGTTCGCCCTCGGTTGCCGCACAGGCGAGCTCGCCGAGCGGCTCGATCCCGCCGAGCTGGGGCGCGCGCTCGACGAGGCGTTCCGGATCGACCTCACCTCGGTCGACGTCACGCTGCGGGTCGAGCCCGAGGTGTCGCTCACCGGGCGGGCCGAGCTCCGGTTCGTGATGCGCCCCGGACAGCAGCGCGCGGTGTTCCACTTCGATCCCGAGCTGCACACCGAGATCCCGTTGGTCCAGCTGTTCCACCGGCTCGAGCTCGACGGGGAGCGGCTCGACCCCACCTCACCCGACGACCTCGTGCAGCTGCGGTTCGAAGGGTCGACCGAGGACACGTTCGAGCTGCAGCGCGCGCTGGCCGCGGACGGGGAGCACCTGCTGGTGGTCGAGTGGGCGGTGCCGGGCGGGTTCGAGGCGCCCCGGTTCACCGGCCCCGGGTGGGTCCATTCGATGGTGAACGACTCGAAGGGGGTCGGCAACGAGGGGCTGTTCCCGACGATCGACTCCCCGGAGGAGCTGGCGCTGCACACGGTGACGATCGAGGTCGACGACCCGCGGCCGTACACCGCCGCCGGCTCGGGCCGGCTGACCTCGTGGGTCGCGCCCGACGGGCTGCAGGTTTTCCAGTTCGACAGTGAGCGCCCGATCTCCAGCTACACGATGCTGGTCGCGGTGATGCCCGCGGCCGACGTGACCACCGAGGCGTTCGAGGTCGAAGGGGTGGACGTCACGGTCGTGTCTTCGGTCGGGCCCGGGAAGACCGCGGAGGCGGTCGAGCGCACCCGCGACGTGATCGGGCGCCTGGTGCCCGACTTCGGGCCGTTCCCGATGCCGCGCCTGTCCGTGCTGCTGGTGGACTGGCGCGGCGGCGGGATGGAGTACTACGGCGCCACGCTCACCGGCATGGGGGCCGTCACCCACGAGGTGGTCCACATGTACTGGGGCTGCTCGGCGGTGAACCGCACCTGGCGCGACACCTGGCTCGACGAGGCGATCAACGTGTGGTGGGAGCGGGACGAGGACATGGATCTCAACCCGAGCGGGTACAGCTCCGATCTGCGCGGGGGGCGAACCCCGATCGAGCCGGCGTTCGACGGGCGGGCGTACGGGCGGGGGAGCAAGATGTTCGCCGACGTCGCGGAGCGAGCGGGCGGTAAAGACGTCCTGGTCGAGATCCTGGCCGACGTTCACCAGCGGAGGCAGTGGGAGCCGTACACCACCGACGAGCTGGTGGACGACCTGGTGGAGGCGCTCGACGATCCGACGTTGGAAGAGGACTTCTATCGCTGGGTCGACACGCTCGATCCCTGAGATCCTCCGCCGTTGGTATGAGAATCGCCATGCTGCACCTGACCGCGGGCGTGGTCGACCTCACCCGCGGCCGCGTCGAGCGACACGAGGGGTCGGCGAGCCCGCTGACCACCACCGAGCGCGCGCTGCTCGCGTACCTCGCGGCCCACCCGGGGCGAGCTCTGCCGCGGGGCGAGCTGTTGGCCGAGGTGTGGGGATACTCGCCCACCGCGAACACCCGGACGCTCGACACCGCGATCAAGGTGCTCCGCCGCAAGATCGAGGTCGATCCTCGCCGGCCCGACCACGTGTTGACCGTGTGGGGCGTCGGGTACCGGTTCGAGCCGCTGGCCCCCGCGGTCGACGCGGACCTGATCGGGCGGGCCGGAGAGCTCGCCGCGCTCCGGCGGTGGCTGGACGACGGCGAGCGGCTGGTCACCCTGGTCGGCCCCGGCGGGGTCGGCAAGACCCGGCTCGCACTCGAGCTGATCCGAGCTCGGGCCGACGCCGTGTTCGTCGACCTCGCGGCCGCCCGGACCGCCGAGGACCTCACGCAGGCGGCGGCCCTCGCGTTGCCCGACGCCGATCGCCGACCGCTGCTCGCGCGCCTCGCCGACCGGCCGCGGTGGGTGGTGCTCGACAACGTGGAGCAGCTACTGACGCCGGTCCGGGCGGTGGTGTCGGGCTGGCTCGACCACGCGCCCGGGCTGCAGCTGGTGCTCACCAGCCGGGAGGGGACCGGCGACCCGCGCGAGCGTCCGCTGCAGGTCGATCCGCTGCCGTTGGCCGCCGCGACCGCCCTGCTCCGCCGGCGCACCGCCGAGGCGCGCCGCGGACAGGTGGTCGAGGACGACCCGCTGCTCGAGCAGGTGGCCGCGGCGATGGACGGCCTGCCGCTGGCGATCGAGCTCGCGGCGTCGCGGGCGGCGGTGCTCGGGATGGAGGAGATCTTGTCCCGCGGGCCGCGCCTGGTGAACGACCCCGCGGCCACCGAGCGGCACGGGTCGGTGCTCGCCGCGGTGCGGTGGTCGCTCGACCTGCTCGACGACGAAGCGCGCGCGGTGTTGCGCGGGTGCGCGTGGTTCCGCGGCCCGTTCGTCGCCGCCGACGTCCAGGCGGTGGTGGGCGAGCTCGACGTGGTGGCACCGCTCGAACGGGCGCTCCGCGCCAGCCTGATCGCGCGTCACCGCGACGGGCGGTCGCTGCAGCTGCTGCCGCTGGTGCGGTTCGCGGTGCACGACCCGGCGAGCCCGGGCAGCGAGCAGGACGGGCAGCGATACGT
>JBEBJC010000985.1:0-3363 GCA_040080105.1 Myxococcota bacterium | reverse complement strand
CGGTGCGCTGCGGGAACAGGTACGCCCCGATCGCGCCGGCGACCGCGCTGGCGCCGACCACCACCGGCCACCCCATCGCCACGCAGATCAGCCCAGTGAGCCCGACCGCGGCGATCACCAGCGGCGCCGCCCACACCCTGCGCAGATCGACCAGCGAAGCGCCCACCCCCATCGCGAGCGCCAGCGCGAGCTCTGGCTGGAACAGCCACAACGGCGCGAGCGCGGTGACGGCCCCGGCGAGCGCGCTGCCGATCACCCACGCGGCCTGCCGCTTCGGGAGCTGCTCGAGCGCGCCGCGCTCGACCCACGGCTGGATCGAGCCGGACGCGGCGGGGACGGGCAGATCCTTCGGGCTACCGGGCACGGTCACGGAACAGCTCCTTGTTCTCCTTGATCGCCTCGCGCGCCGGCGCTGCGGTGGGGGCGTAGCTCTGGAACAGGGTCTTCGCCGAGTCGAGCTCGGCCGCGTCCCCCGCCAGCGACTGGTCGGCGAAGTCGGTCGACCCCCGCCGGAGCAGCGCCGCCCCCTCCTCCGCCAGCCGGGCGGACTCGCCGCGGTCGCCCTTCTCGTACGCCCGGGTCGACAGGTCGAGGTACTTGCCCCCGACCGCGCGGGTCGCGTCGATCGACCGCTCTCGGTCGAGGGAGGCCGCCACCGCCCGCGGGTCGGCGGTCAACGTGAGCGGGGCAGTATCGGCGCTGGTCGCCTCGGCCCCGTCGGCCACGGTGCGGTACACCGCCGCCGCGGTGGCCACCGGCTCGGCCGACACGCGCGCCGCCGCCGCGCCGTCGATCCGCACCCGGGTCACGATCTTCTTCGTCTCCCCGGCGTACACGTCGCCGAGGAACACGTCCCACCCGTTACCGACCGCGCGCGCGTCCCACCCCACCACCTCGACCGGCGAGACGCCGGGGGGGAGCTCCACGTGCACCAACGTGCCCGTGGCGACCACCGACGCCGTGCGGGCGAGCTCCTGCTCGAACACCGTGGTGAGCGAGGTCGCGTCGTCGACGAAGTGGTACGAGCCGCCGCCCACGTCGGACAGGCGGGCGAGCAGGTCCTCGTTGTAGTCGAGCCCGAGGCCGACCGCGGTGAGCGCGATCCCGTCGCCAGCGAGGTCCGCCGCGAACCGGACCAGCGCCTGGTCGTCGGTCACGCCCACGTTCGCCTTGCCGTCGGACAACACCACCACCCGCGACGCCGCCCCGGGGCGCTGGTGCCGCCGAACCTCGTTCGCGCCGCGCTCCATCCCGGCGTACAGGTTGGTCCCGCCGCCCTCGTAGATCCGGTCGATCGCGAGCCCGATCGACGCCGGGTCGCGCACCTGGGTCGCCGGGACCACCAGCATCGCGTCGTCGTTGAACACGGTGAGCGAGTACGTGTCGTCCGGGCCCATCTGGTTCGCGAGCGCCTTCGCGGCGCGCCGCGCCTGGTCGATCTTCCCGGTGGCCGACATCGAGCCCGAGGTGTCCATCACCACCGCGAGGTCGACCGGTCGCCGGACCTCGACCCCGAGCTCCTGCGGAGCGGTCACCGTCACGGTGAGGTACCGCTCGGAGACCTCGGACCGCAGCGCGGCGGACCGGTCGTACCCGAGATCGACCACCAGCGGACCGGTTGAAGACGCGACCGGCGTCACGACGTCGACCACCTCTGCGATCTGCGGCGGCGGGGGCGCCGGCTCGGAGGGGTCCGGGGGCGCCACCCAACCCACCAACCGAGGCGCGAGGAACGCCGCGCCGACCGCGACACTCGAGAGCCCGAACGTGAGGTGCCAGCGCTTCATCGGTTCCTCCGGGCGGGGTGGTGCCCGCCGAACGGCTGTTGCTGTCCTGTCGGCGGGGCCACTCCCGCCTCGGTTGCCGAGACAACGGAGCAGAGGCGGGGTTCCTTACACCTCTGCTCGGATCGTACCCCGTCCTCGGCGGGCCGGCGGAAAGCTCACGGCTTGCGCCCGGAGATCTGGACCTGTCCGACCTCCTCGTCGTTCTGGATCTCGGGATCGAGCGGCGTGGTGCGCACCGACCGGATCACCTCCGGGGCCGCGCGGTTGCCGATGCCCACGTCGTACGCGTCGCGGACCACCTGGGGGATCGGGGTCCGACGCCCCTGGGCGTCCACGTACTCCGACACCGCCCGCGCGAGCATCGACCGCAGCAGCGGCTGGAGGTCCTCGCGGTGGTCCTTGAGCAACACCCCGGGCGGACCGTTGAGCGCGCGGGCCAACACGTACACCCGGCGCGCCCACGCCTCCTCCATCGCCGCCTTGCTCGTCCGCTCGGTCGGCGGGGTACACGCGAACTCCACCGCGATCCGCGCCTCGAGCACGAGGTCCTTGGCGAAGTCGTCCGCGACGTAGCCGGGGTCGAGCAGGTCCTTGGTCGAGGACTGCATCCCGGGGTCCTTCGACCACTGCTCGAGACGGTACTCCACCCCGCCCGGGGCGTCGCGGGCCCACCCGGGCAGGCGCGACCACTTCGGGTCCTTCGCCTGCGCCTCCCGCTTCTCGCGGCTCCCTTCGAAGTTCGGCAGCACCAGCACCAGATCGTCCCACCCCACCAGCGGGTCGCTGTCCTCGACCAGCGGCCGGTGGTACTTCTCGGAGAAGCAGGTCCACGCGAGCGTGTACAGCCGGCAGTGGTCCTCGCTGACCTTCATCCCGGCCTGAACCGCGGCGAGGGACGCCGGGCAGTCGCCGGACTTCGCCCGCATGATCGCCTCCTGCTGGTCCTTGCCGCCCGGCGGGGGCTGGCTGCAGTACAGCGGCGACTTCGGGATGTGCGACGGGCCGTCGATCACCGGCTGGATCACCCGCCGCGCCTCGAGCCCCGGGGTGGCTGGGCACGGGTACGGCTCGGGGCCGGTCGGGTCGGCCTGGCGACAGGTCTGGGGCAGCTCGCGGGCGCGGGCGGCCTGCTGGGTCTTGCCGTGCAGCTCCTCCAGCTCGCGCAGGCGGGTCCGCGCCTCGTCGTACCGGTTGTGCTGACACATCATCGAGCCGAGCTCGAGCAGCAGCGACGGGCGCTGATCGTCCACCAGCTTCGCCAGGTCGGGCTCCCCCGGCTTGGCCGGCGGCGAGAACGTGTGCGACAACACCGCGTTCGCCGCCTCCACGAAGTCCCGCCGGTCGTCGGTCAAGCCGAACACCTCGATGCCGCTGCCCGGCAGGCGCGTCTCGACCGGGGCGTCGGTGGGCTTGCCGTTGCTCGGGTGGCCGGCGCGCTCCATCTTCATCCGCTGCACCTCGGTGAGCGTGACGAGCGCGCGATCACCGAACGGGTGGAGGCTGCTGGTGGCGATCAGGTCGCGGAGCACCTCGACCGAAGCCGACAGGTCCCCCGCCTTGCGCAGCACCTCCACCT
>JBEBJC010000084.1:0-15023 GCA_040080105.1 Myxococcota bacterium | reverse complement strand
GGTGCCAGCGTCGGCGGGCGCCCCACCCCACACCTGGGCCGTCGTCGTGTGCCACCAGGCACAGCCGCGCGGGCTCCCCCGCGCACCCGACGGATCACCGGGTGCTGCGGGAACCGGACTCGGCTAGTTCGTGGAGCTGGAGGTTCCCATCGCGCCGCACGCCCGCGTCGACGAGGTCTCGTGGCTGCGGGTCGTGGGGGTGGACCGACGGGGGGCCACGCTCGACGGCGGCACCCGGGCCGAGCTCGTGCTCCCCCGCGACGAGTGGGTCGGAGAGCTCTCGCCCGGTGACCGGGCGCTGGTGATGGTGCGCCGGGACCGCTCGGGCAGCCTGGTGGCCACGATGAAGCTCGACCCGCTCATCGCTGACGTCTCGGTCGGGCTCGCCGTGGGGGCGCGGGTGTCCCTGATCGTCGCCCGCACGTCGGACCTCGGGGTGAACGTGATCGTCGATCACCGGTTCTGGGGGCTGATCTTCGCCGACCGCCTGTTCCGCAGGCTCCGCACGGGCCAGCAGCTCGACGGTTGGGTCGAGCGGGTCCGCCCCGACGGCAAGCTGGACATCACGCTGCGCGAGCCCGGGTACGGGGCGGTCGACCCGCTGACCGACCGGATCCTCGACCAGCTGAAGGCCCGCCAGGGGTTCTTGCGCCTGGGCGATCACAGCACCCCGGAGGCGATCCACCAGGCGTTCGGCGTGAGCAAGAAGCAGTTCAAGCAGGCGGTGGGCGCGCTGTACCGCCGGCGGCGGATCACGCTCGAGACCCACGGGATCCGCCTGGTGCCGGGGACCGAGGGCCAGTAGTCACTCGGGCCCGCCGATCTCGACCACGACCTGGTGCTCGGCGCCGTCGGTGCACAGGCGGATCGAGCGCTCGGGGGCATCCACCCCGTCGAGCAGGACCCGCGCGACCGCGCTCCCGCGGCCGACCCGACGCACGCTCACCCGGTGGGGCGTGTCGCGGTGCCGGTACCGCACCTCGAACCCGGGCCAGCCCTCGGGCAACAACGGCTCCACCCGCAGCCTGTCCCCCTCGAGCCGAACCCCGAGCAGCGACTCCACCACCAGGCGGTACATCCACCCCGCCGCGCCGGTGTACCAGGTCCAGCCGCCGCGGCCCGCGTGGGCGGGGTTGGTGTACACGTCGGCCGCCATCACGTACGGCTCGACCTTGTACCGGGCGATCGCGGCCTCGCTGTCGCCGTGGTGCACCGGGTCGAGCATCGCGAACAGCTCCCACGCGCGGGGCGCGTCCCCCAGCGCCGCGAACGCCATCGCCACCCACACCGCGGCGTGGGTGTACTGGCTGCCGTTCTCGCGCACCCCGGGCAGGTACCCGGCGACGTACCCGGGGTTCGGCCCCACCCCGTCGAACGGGGGGTCGAACAGCTGGATCAAGCCCAGGTCCCGCCGCACGAGGCGCCGGTACACCGAGTCGAGCGCGCGGCGCGCGCGGGCCGGGTCGGCGGCCCCGGACAACGCCGCCCAGCTCTGCGGTAGCGAGTCGATCTGGCACGCCGGGCTGGTGGAGGCGCCCAGCGGCTCGCCGTCGTCGAACCACGCGCGCAGGTACCACTCACCGTCCCACCCGTGCGCCTCCACGTTTCGGCGCAGGTCGGACGCCGCGGAGGCGCACTCGACCGCGAACGTGTCGTCGCCGCGGCGCGCGGCGACGGCTCCGAACCGAACCAGCACGTCGTACAGGAAGAACGCGAGCCACACGCTCTCCCCTCGCCCGCCGTCGCCGACGAGGTTCATCCCGTCGTTCCAGTCGCCCGAGCCCATCAGCGGCAGCCCGTGCGCGCCGAGCGGCAGGCCGTGTCGGATGGCCCGCACGCAGTGCTCGTACACCGTCGCGGCCTCCTCGGACCGCCCCGGCAGGTCGTAGTAGCTGTCCTCGTCGGCCCGGACCGACCTCCCCTGGAGGAACGGCGCGACCTCGTCGAGCACGGCGGGGTCGTCGATCGCCTCCAGGTACCGACACAGCGCGAACGGCAAGAACAGGTAGTCGTCCGAGATCCGCGTGCGCACGCCCCGGCCGAGCGGCGGGTGCCACCAGTGCTGGACGTCCCCCTCTGGGAACTGGCGCCCCGCCGCGCGTACGATCTGCGCGCGCAGCGCGGCCGGATCGGCGTGCACCAGCGCCATCGCGTCCTGCAGCTGATCGCGGAACCCGTACGCGCCGCCGGATTGGTAGAACCCGGAGCGACCCAGCAGCCGCGAGGACAGGACCTGGTACAGCAGCCACCCGTTGGCGAGCAGGTCGAGCGTGGCGTCGGGCGTGTGGACCTGCACCGCGCCGAGCAGCCGGTCCCAATACGCGCGCACCTCGGCCAGCGCAGCCGCCGCCGCGCCCACGTCGCGGTACCGAGAGGCGAGCGAGCGAGCGTCGGCCAGATCGCGACCCGAGCCGAACGTGAACGCGAACACCTGCTCCTCACCCGCGCCGAGCTCGAGCTCGAGCTGCATCGCCAGGCACGGGTCGAGCCCGGCGCCGGTCCGGCCCGACAGGCGCGCGCGACGGACGAACTGCGGCGCGGCCCAGGTGCCGTTCCGCCCGAGGATCTCCTGGCGATCGCCGCTGACCGACCGCTGCTCGCGACTGCAGTCGAGGAACGCCACCCGCGAGCCGAACTCACTCGACCACGCGTTGCGCGCCAGGATCGCCCCGCTGCCCGGATCGAGCTCGGTCACCACGTGCGGCAAGTTCGTGGGCCGGGTCTCCCCCAGCACCAGCTCGAAGCAGGTGGTCACCGACAGCCGGCGCGGCCGGCCCGAGGTGTTGCGCACGGTGAACCGCAGCACCTTCAGCGGCGCGTCGACCGGCACGAACACCACCAGGTCCGTCGAGATGCCGTGGTCGGCGTACTCGAACCGGGTGTAGCCGAACCCGTGCCGGGTCACGTACGGCCGGGCCCCGCCCGCAGGGAGCGGCGTCGGCGACCAGAACCGCCCATCGTCCTCGTCGCGGATCCACGTGGCCTCGCCGGCGCTGTCCCCCACCGGATCGTTGTGCCACGGCGTCAGGCGGTAGCTGCGGGCGTTCTCACACCAGGTGTACGCCCCTCCGCTCTCGCTGACCACCGTCCCGAACCACCGGTTCGCGAGCACGTTCACCCACGGCGCGGGGGTGCGGTGGTCCTGGCGGGTCACGATCACGTACTCGCGCCCGTCGCGCTCGAACCCGCCCAACCCGTTGAACGACGTCAGCGCCGGAGGCTCGAACCGGTGGGACTCCCCCGGGTGGGCTGCGAGCGGGACCCGCGCGACGAACCGCGGCCCGCGCACCTCCACCCGGCGCCGGTCCACCTGGTCGGCCAGCGGGCCGTCGGCGTCGTCGACGATCACCCGCGCGACGGTCTGCATCAGCACCTTGTCCTCTTCGGACAGCTGATCGACCCGCCGCACGAAGATGCCCCCGGGCCGATCGACCAGGCTCGACTCGCTCACGGCGGCGACGACCGCCAGGATCTCCTCGTGCAACACCTGCCGATACCCGGACGGGTCCCCGTTCCACACCACCAGGTCGGCCGACACGCCCTTGACCCTCCAGTACGCGTGCGCCTGCACCAGCTGCCGCACCAGGCCGAGATGCTCGCGGCTGCTCACCTTCAGCAGCACGATCGGCAGGTCCCCCGACAGGCTGTACGCCCACAGGCCCGACTGCGCGCTGCGGTTCCGCGCGATCACCGTTGGCGGCGCGCGCATCGCGGGGTTCGCGAACAACACGTGGCTGACGAGCCGCTCGTACAGCAGGGTGTCGGCTTCGGTGGCGTCGAGCCGCCGCGCGAGCACCTGGTCGTGGGTCCAGGACAGATCGAACACCCGCTCGGCCGAGTGGCGGTCGCTGTACTTGTCGACCAGCGCGAGCGCCGCGTCGCGGGTCTCGGCCACCCCGGTGACCAGGTGGACCCGGATCGACTGGTACGGCTCGAGGACGACCGAGGTCCGGATCGCGGCGACGGGATCGAGCACCGCGCCCTGCCCGTCCGCCAGCGCGGGGAGGTGCATCGCGATCGGGTCGGCGCTGGTGCGTCCTCGGCCGACGAACGCGCCCCGCGCGGTCTCGAACGAGGTGGGCCCGGCGACCCCGTCCACCGTCACCAGGTGCAGCATCCACGGCGGGCGCTCGCCGTCCGACCGGGGGCGGCGGGTGCACAACACCGCCCGGCGCTCGCGCACGATCTCGGTCTGCACGAACAGGTTGCTGAACGCCGGGTGGGCGGCGTCGGCCGCAGGCGGGGCGAGCACGACCTCGGAGTAGGTCGTGAGCTCGATCGTGCGCGCCGTCCGGCCGGCGTTGGTCAGCGTGACCCGCCGCAGCTCGATGTCGTCCTCCGGAGACACGCTGATCTCCACGTGGGACTCGATGTCCCCATCCGCCCTGCGGAACTCGGCGCGGCCGAGAGAGAAGATCGCCTCGTACCGGCGCGCCGCCACCAGCGTCGGCTGGTGGGCGACCGACCAGAACGCCCCGGCGCCGTCCGGGGTCACGTCGCGCAGGTAGCAGAAGCTGCCCCAGCAGTCGCGGGTGGGGTCCTCGTGCCAGCGGGTCACTGCGAGGCCGCGCCACCGGCTGTACCCCCCGCCGGTGTGGGTGACCGCCACGTGGTACGTCCCGTTCGACAGCAGCTGCACCTCGGGCGCGGGCGTGCTCGGGGTGGTGATCACCCGGAGGTTTCGGCCGGCGTGCAGCTGCCGAGCGGGGGCCAGGTCGGCCGGGTGTGGGTACACCGGCGGCGTGCGCGGCACCCGCTCCTGCAACAGCAGCTCGGTGGCCCGGAGCGAGGGGTCGGCCAGGAACCGGCGCTGCATCGGCTGGCCGAGCAGCGCGTGGGCGATCGACAGGAAGGTCATGCCTTGGTGGTGGGACATGAACGACCGGACGGTCACCGATCGCGCCCCGCGCGGCAGCCGAGCGGGCGTCAGATCGAGGGCCTCGTACCACCCGTACGGGCCGAGCAACCCTTCACCGGACAGCCGACGCAGGTTCGCGGTCGCGGCCACCGGGTCGACCATCAGCGCGAGCGCGCTGGCGTACGGAGCGACCACCAGGTCGTCGGCGAGGCCGCGCTTGAACCCGAGCCCCGGCACGCCGAACGCGCTGTACTGGTAGTCGAGCTGCGCGTCGGTCTTGGCGTACCCCGACTCGGACACCCCCCACGCCGTGCCGCGCTCGCGGGCGTACGCGATCTGGCGCGCCACCACCCCCCGGTAGGTCTCGTCGAGGATCGTCCCGGTGAAGGTGGGCATCACCAGCAGCGGCATCAGGTACTCGAACATCGAGCCGCTCCACGACAGCAGCACCGGCCTGCCAGCCTGGCTCGTCAACAGGCGACCGAGGCCGAACCAATGCTCCCGCGGCAGCCTGCCCTGGGCGATCGCCACGAAGCTCGCGAGCCGAGCCTCGGAGGCCAACAAGTCGTAGAACCCAGGGTCCGAGCGGTGCTCCGCCACGCGGAACCCGATCGACAGCAGGCGCCGGTCGCGGTCGTACAGGAACGAGCAATCGAGCGCAGAGAGCGCGCGACACCGGTCGGCGAGGCCACGGATCTGGTCGAGGCGCTCACGAGCGCGGGCCGCCCCGAGCGACACCGCCGCCGCGAACGGCTCGGCGTACACCCCCTCCGGGTCGAGCCGAGCGATGTCGGCCAGCGTGGTCGGCGCCTCCAGTGGCTCCCGCTCGAGCGCGAGCCACGGCGCGAGGTGGAGCAGGTCGGACAGAGCCTCGGCGCACTGAGCGCGGAACGCGTTGGCCCACGGCCCCGCTCCGGGCGGCGCTTCGGCGATCAGCTGCTCGAGCCACCGACGCGCCTCGGCCAGCCCGGTCGGCGTCCGTTCGAGCTGCGCGCGCAGCCCCCCCAGCTCGAGCGCTGGCGCCTCCTCAGCCACGAGGTCGAGCGCGTCGACGAGCCCCGCCCGAGTCTGCGCCCGGAACACGGGCTGCTCGCCGAGCTCGTCGAGGCCGGAGGCCAAGGTGAGCAAGTGCCCCGCGAGGTTGCCGCTGTCGACGGTCGACACGTACAGCGGCAGGAGGGGCGCGAGCGAGCGGGTGTCGTACCAGTTGTACAGGTGGCCGCGGTACTTCTCCATTCGGTCCAGCGTGGCGAGCGTCCGGCCCGCGCGGGCCACGAGCGAACCGGCCGTGAGGTAGCCGAAGTCGTACGCGCCCAGGCTCGCCGTCAGCGCCAGCCCGATGTTCGTGGGTGAGGTGCGGTGGGCGACGCCGCGGGCAGGGTCCTCCTGGAAGTTGTCGGGCGGCAGGTGGTTGTCGTCTTCTCCCACGAAGACCTCGAAGAACCGCCAGGTGCGCCGGGCCACCGCGCGGAGGAACGCCGCGTCTTCGGCGCCGAGCGGGCTCGGCGCGGGCTCGATCGGGCAGCTCAACCACCAGATCACCGCCGGGGTCACCACCCACAGCCCCAGCACCGAGGACGCCGCCAGCCAGGAACCCGGCTGGTTCAGCGCCAGCCATCCTGCCACGGTGAGCGCGGTGAGCGGCACCACCGCCATCGAGGCGTACGTGCCGGACAGGGTGGTTCGCGCGCTGCGGTGGGCGTCGGCGGCGGTGCGCCACTCGAGCAGCCTCCGCCCGGAGGTCAGCCGACCCACGGTCCGACCGATCGCGACGATCGACAACGCGGCCTCGTACGGCAGCGTCCCGAGCGAGACCAGGTCTCGCACCACCCTCAGGGCGAGCGCGTGGGCGATCTCTCGGCCGTGGTGGTGACAGCGCAGCTCTCGGGGGCGCCGCACCAGGTCGGCCGCGGCCACGACCACGCCGGGTAGGGTGAGGATCGCGACCACCACCGCCGTGGCCGCGCCGGCGGCGCCGGTGACCCACCCGCCGACCAGCAGCGCCAGGAGGGCCACCGGCACCAGGCTCCGCCGCAGGTTGTCGAACACCTTCCACCGCGCCAGGGGCGGGAGCGGGTTGGGGACCCACCCCGTCGGGCTGGGGATCCACGGACCGAACCATGGGGCGATCTGCCAATCCCCCCGAGTCCAGCGCGACCTCCGGCTCACGTCGGCGGACCAGGTGGTCGGGTGGTCCTCGAACAACAACACGTCGCTCACGAACCCCGCCCGCGCGTACGAGCCCTCGAGCAGATCGTGGCTCAGGATGCGGTTCTCCGGCAGCCGGCCCGCGGTGGCTCGCGCGAACGCGTCGACGTCGTAGATGCCCTTGCCGACGAACGACCCCTCTCCGAACAGATCCTGGTACACGTCCGAGACGGCGCGGGTGTAGGGATCGATGCCCGGCTCGCCGGCGAACCACGCAGCGAACCGGGAGGCGCGCGCGCTCGACAGCGTCACGCCCACCCGGGGCTGCAGGATGCCGTACCCCTCCACCACCCGACCGAGTCGCGGATCGTACCGCGGGCGGTTCAGCGGGTGCGCGAGCACCCCGACCAGCTCGCGGGCTGCGTCACGCGGCAGGCGGGTGTCGGTGTCGAGCGCGATCACCGACTGTACGCCCTGCAGCCACTCGAGGTCGCCCACCACGCAGTCGAACCCCGACGCATCGCCGCGGAGGGCGGCGTTGAGCTGCTCGAGCTTCCCGCGCTTCCGCTCCCACCCCATCCATACGCCCTCGGCCGGGTTCCACCGGCGGGCGCGGTGCAGCAGGTGGAACGGGGCCGCGCCGCCCGACGTGCGGTTGAGCGCCTCGATCCCCTCTCGGGCGCGGGCCAACAGCTCGGCGTCGCCGGGCAGCTCCCGCGTGGCGGCGTCGCGGAAGTCGGTCACCAGGGCGAAGCCCAGCTCGGCGTCCACGTTCGCGAGCCGACGCACCGCGAGGTCCTCGAGCAGAGAGTCGACCCCGGCGGCGTCGGTGAGCAGGGTCGGCACCGCGACCACCGCGCGGTGCGCCGCGGGGATCCCCTTCGAGAAGTCGAGGCGCGGCAGCAGCGTCGGGGGCACCCACACCATCGCGCCCCACTGGACGATCGCCGACGCGAGCTCGCTCAGCGCCAACGCGAGCGCCGCGATGGCCACCCACCCGAGCGCGGGCCCCACCGCGACCCCCGCCAGCGTCAGCGCCACCGTCAGCCCGCCGATGGCGCCCAGGTACACCACCCAGCGCAGCCGGAGCGCGAGCCGACCCCCGACCGACGCGCGCAAGCCGAGGGAATGCTCCAGCCCGGAGAGACCCGGGCCCAGGAGCCACCAGCCCACATGCCCGGCGACCGGTCCCTTCCCTGCGGCGCGTGCGAGGCCGACCGCCGCGAGCGCGACTTGCTGCTCGGGGCGGCCGGTCCGAGCCGCGATCGCCTCCACCACGTGGCGACAGCGGTCGCGCGTCGCGAAGTCCGTGTTCGGGTACACCCCCGACGGATCCTCGCGTAGCGCGTGCTCCACCCGGCTCGCCTCCTCGACGAACTCGCGCCAGTCGGCGGCGCCGAGGAACCGCAGCGTGCCGATGGTGTTCCCGACGGCCACCTGGTCTGCCGCTTGGCTCTGGCTCACCCGCTGGAACACCCGCTCGGTGGTGTGGCCGCGCTCGGCCAGGCGGTGCTCGAGCCACAAGATCGGGAACTGCAGGGCTTGGCCCTGCAGGGAGCCGGCGAGCTCCGCCGCGAACGCGTCGGTCAGCGGAGGGTCCTCGCGCACGAGCTCGGCGAGCACCAGCACCACGTGCCCCTGGCTGATCGCGGCGGCGTGGTGCAGGCGCCCGGACCAGGCGGCCGCCGCCTCGCGCGCGCGCCGACCGAGGGTCACGTCGGCGATGATCCGGCGGAGGTTCTCCAGCAGCGCCAGCCGCAACATGATCGGCAGGGCCCACAGCTCCCCCAGCCGGAGGGTGTCGACGGATTGGTACGCCGTGATGAACGACCGCAAGCCGTCGAGGTCGACCCGACCATGGGAGTGAGAGATCAGCGCGAGCGCGAGCTCGTACACCCTCGGCAACCCCGCCGCCTCACCGGTCGCCGCCCGCGGCAGCGCGCGGCTGAACCCGGGCGACAGGTGGCGGCGCGCGGTCCGGATCTGCTCCTCGACCAGCGGGTAGTTGTCGACGAACCACTCCGCGGCGGGCGTGATCCGCCGCCCGAGCCGGACCGCGTCGGTCACCAACACGTAGGCCGCGGCGAGCTCGGCCTGGTTCACCGCGAGCCGGGGGAGCAGGCGCTCCACCACCGGTCCGGTGACGACCTTCTCTCGTCCCGCCAGCTCGCGGGCGAGCTCCTCGAGCTGGCTCGCGCTGAACAGCTCGGTGCGGGTGTGTGCGGCGGTCGCCGTCCTCACTCAGCCGCGAGCGGAGCGAGCTTGGTCCAGCAGAACCCGCACACGCTCGCGTCCGGCCGACCGCGCTGCCCACAGGCCGGGCACTCGCGGTACACCGGCGGCGGCCCCAGATCGAGCTGCTCCACCAGCGCCCGCCAGGACGGGACCAGCTCGTTGGGCGACGCCGGCGGCGGCAGGAGCCCGATCTCCCGGTCGAGGGTCGCCACGGTGGCGCGCAGCAGAGCGATGTCGGAGTCTTGCATTCGAATCAAGGAGTTCCCCCCGAATCGGCCGTTGCATGTTTCGAGCCAGCCCATTGTCCCCCGGTCTGGAGATTCAGCCGAGCCTCGTCAATCAATGTGATAGGCCACTGACTCAAAACGAGAGAGTCGATGCGAGCAGACGATCTGAACCTCGACGAGCTGCTCGAGCTCGATCCGGGCTCGGGCGAGATCCGGTTCGCCGGCCAGCGGGCCCTGCTGATCGACGCTGTCGCGATGGGGTTGCTCCGGAAGTACCTGGTGGAGAACTTCGGGCTCACCGCCGCCCGTACCGTGTTGACCCAGTTCGGGTTCGCCCACGGGTGGCGGATGGCCGAGGCGTTGCAGGGCGTGTACAGCTGGGACACCGAGGCGGACCGGATCCGCGCCGGCGCCCGAATCCACACCTTGCAGGGGCTGTTCCGGGTCGCGCCGGGAGGGGCCGGCCCGTTGTCGCGCGAGGGCTCGGTGCTCGCCGCGTCGTACGAGGCCGAACAACACCTGCTGCACTTCGGACGGGCCGAGGTGCCGGTTTGCTGGACGATCTGCGGGCTCACCAGCGGGTTCCTGAGCCGAACCACCGGCCGGGAGACGTTCGTGCTCGAGGACCGGTGTGTGGGGCGGGGCGACGCCGCGTGCCACCACTTCGGTCGGTCGCGCGAGGAGTGGGGAGACGATCGCGCCGAGGAGCTGCGGTTCTTCGAGCCAACCCGCCTCGGGGAGTGCCTCGACGTGTCGCTCGAGCGGGTCATCCGGTCGCTGAAGGCGTCGGAGAAGAAGCTCCGCGCGCACCGCCGCGCGCTGGTGCAGGTCGCGCGCGAGGTGGAGGAACCCCACGGGATCGTGGCGACCAGCCCCGCGATGCGCGCGCTGGTCGAGCTGGCGGTCCGGGTGGCGGCGGTGGACTCGGCGGTGTTGATCACCGGGGAGACCGGCGCCGGCAAGGAGCGGATCGCCCGGCTGCTGCACGACCAGTCCGCGCGGGCGGCCGGCCCGTTCCTCGCGGTGAACTGCGGCGCCGTCACCGAGACCCTGCTCGAGAGCGAGCTGTTCGGGCACGCTCGCGGCGCGTTCACCGGCGCCACCCACGACCGACCCGGGCTGTTCGAGGCCGCGATCGGGGGGACGCTGCTGCTCGACGAGGTCGGTGAGGTGTCGCCCGGGATGCAGGTCCGCCTGCTGCGGGTGCTGCAGGAGCGCGAGGTGCGGCGGGTCGGCGAGAACCGCAGCCGGCCGGTCGACGTGCGGGTGGTGGCCGCGACCCACCGCGACCTGTCGCAGGCGGTCTCCACCGGCGCGTTCCGCCAGGATCTGTTCTACCGGCTGAAGGTGGTCGAGCTCCGGGTGCCGGCGCTGCGCGAGCGGAGAGACGACATCCTGCCGCTCGCCCGCGCGCTGTACGCGCGCGCCGCGGTGCGGATGAAGCGCAAGATCACGGGCCTGTCCCCGGCCGCGGTGGACCAGCTCCTCCGGTACGACTGGCCGGGCAACGTCCGCGAGCTCGAGAACGCGATGGAGCGGGGCGTCGCCCTGGCCACCGGCTCCCGGGTCGAGCTCGACGACCTGCCGGAGGAGGTGCGGGCGGCGGTCCGGCCGCCCGTGGCGAGCGCCGGCGCGGTTCGCCCGCTGGAGGAGGTCGAGCGGGACTACATCCTCGCCGCGCTCGCCGCGAACGGAGGCAACCGCGCGCGCACCGCCGCGCAGCTCCGGATCGGGACCGCCACGTTGTACCGCAAGCTCGACCGGTACCGCGCGACCTGACGGAGGGTCACACCCGCTCGACCCTCACCCGGCGGCCCTTCACGCCGAATCGGCCGAGCGCCCGCGCCGCTTGGGTCGCGGCCGCGACGTCGATCGCGACGAACGCCCACCGATCGTGGATCTCGAACTTCCCGACCTGCTCGGCGGCGAGCCCACACGCGCCGGTCAACGCCCCCAGCAGGTCTGCGGGGCGCAGCTTGTCGGCGCGACCCGCCCCGAGCCGCAGCGTGGCCCACCGCGCGATCAGCGGCGGCGCGTCGTCGCCCGCGGCCGGCGGCGGCGCGCGGGTCGCGCCACCGGGGAGCGGCTCCCGCTCGACGAGGGACCACGCCACGCCCGGCCGGCCGGCGCGGCCGGTGCGCCCGACCCGGGGGAGGTAGTCGTCCGGGCTCGACGGCAGGCCGAGGTTCACCACCAGCTCGAGCCCGTCGACGTCGAGGCCGCGCGCCGCGACGTCGGTCGCGACCAGCACCCGCACCGACCCG
The DNA here is from genome assembly GCA_040080105.1 of Myxococcota bacterium. Taxonomy (GTDB): domain Bacteria; phylum Myxococcota_A; class UBA796; order UBA796; genus JACKER01. Next base: position 3,291 of record JBEBJC010000084.1, on the reverse strand, counting down.
TTGCGGAACCCGGCCATCACCCGGTCGCGCTCCACCTGGTCGAGGTCGCCGTGCAAGGCCGCAGCCGAGAACCCGGCCCGCCGGAGCGCCTCGGCGATGTCCGCCGCCGCGCGGACGAAGTTGCTGAACACCAGCGCGGACTCCGGCTGCAGCGCCCGCAGCAGCGGGGCGAGCGCCGCGGCCGGGTCCTCCACCACCGCCGCCCACGCGGTGAGCTCGACGCTCGGAGCCTCCACCGCGATCGACGCCGGATCGGTCTGCCACCCGGCCGACAGCGCGGCCACCGCCGGCGGGAACGTGGCCGAGAACAACATCGTCTGGCGCTGCTGCGGGAGCTGCGCGCGGATCGCCTCCATGTCGGTCGCGAACCCGAGCTCGAGCATCCGGTCGGCCTCGTCGAGCACCAGCGCCCCGATCGCCCGCGGGTCGAGCGAGCCGCGGCGGAGGTGGTCGAGCGTGCGCCCCGGGGTGCCGACCACGACGTGGGCGCCCTCGCGCAGCGTGCGGGCCTGCAGCTCGCGCGGCTGGCCGCCCACGGTCGGCACCACGCGGAGCCCGGGCAGGCGCTTGCCGAACGCGCGCAGGTCGGAGGTGACCTGCAGCGCGAGCTCGCGGGTGGGGCACAACACCAGCGCCTGCACCTGCCGACGCCCGAGCGACAGCCGCGCGAGCAGCGGCAAGCCGAACGCCGCGGTCTTGCCGGTGCCGGTGCGCGCCTGGCCGACCACGTCTCGGCCTTCGAGCAGCGGTGGGAGCGCCGCCGCCTGGATCGGCGTGGGCGCGGTGAACCCGAGCTCGCGCAACGCGTCCCGGAGGCCCGCCGGGAGCGGGAACGGGTCGAACGTGGTCACAGGGCTACTTGCCCTTGCCCTTCGCCACCTCGGTGGCCGGGGTCTGCTTCTTGTCGTGCGCGGCCTTCTCGCCGGCCTTCCGCACGGTGTCCTGCTTCTTCACGCGGGCCATGGATTTCGGGGACTTGTCGCCCATCGGGTGCCGCCAACGGTTCGGGTGAGGTCACCACCGTCGCCGCGGACGCGACGTGCGTGCGGCGGAACCGGCCAGCCACCCCCCCCATAGCCCGATCCGGCGAGCGGGGTCGGGCGGGGCTATAGTCCGGCGGGGCCGGTGAAGGGACCAAGATGAGGATGTCCGCGAAGCGCGCGCCGCTCTCCAGTGGGATCGGTGGCGTGTGGTTGGCGTGGTTGGCAGCGGGCGGGTCGGGGTGTGAGAGCTGTGACTTCAGCTTCGGCCCGATCCCGCTGACGGTGGGGGTGTCCCCGTACGACGTGGTCGCGACGGTCACCGTGTGCCAGGGAGACGACGCAGAAGTTTGTCAGACCCTGACGACCGCCGAGGTGACGACGGCGTACGGGACCGCGGCGATCGCGCCGGGCACCGCGGAGGGGTGGGTCAGCTGGGACGGGTACCTGACCTGCCGGTACCCCGACCTGGTGATCACCGCGTCGGCTCCCGGGTGTGAACCCGACGAGGTGTTCGTCGAGGGCGGCGACCCGGGAGAAGGTGACCCGATCGCGGTCGAGCTGTCTCTGCGCTGCGGCTGACCCACCGCCGCGAGGTCCGGCTAAACTGCGCGCGCTGGGAGGTGGTGATGAGTTGGACGCTGGTGGTGGCGTTGGCGTGCAGCGGTGGCGGCGGGACAGGCAAGGACGACCGAGGTGAGACCCCCGACTCTGGCCCGGCGGACTCGGGCGCGGAGGACTCGGGCGCCGCGACCTCGGGCGACACGGGCTCACCCGGCACGGTGACCGAGCCGTTCACCCTGTCGGACGTGGGCTGGCGACTCCACGCCACGCTGGAGACGTTGGCTTACGTCGGCTGGACCCAAGACGGGCCTGGCGCCGTGCGGATCGAGTACAGCGTGGACCCTGGGATCTGGCTGTCCACTCCGGAGCGCACTCGGGACGCGGGGCAGTGGGAGCAGATCTTGCTCGGGATCCCCTACGCGACGGACGTGCCGTTCAGGATCTGGGCCGGCGGCGCGCTCGCCGCCGAGGGGACCCTGCAGACCGGCGCCGCCCCGGACGACCTGCCGGTGCCGACGCTCGAGCTGGAGGATCCGGCGCTGCAATACGGCGCCGCCCCGTACCTGCTCACCAGCGTGGACGAGGACACCGGCGGGTGGACCGGCTCGGCGTTCTGGACCGTGATCCTCGATCGGCAGGGCCGCACCGTGTGGGCGCGGCGCGCCGACGACTGGACCCTGTTCGCGCAGGTCTCGACCAGCACCCGGTCACACCTGTTGCTCGACCTCGACACGACCTGGACCGACTTCGACGGCGGCGACGGCTCGCGGGTGCTGCGGATGACCCTCGACGAGGAGCTCGAGGAGACCCCGACCCCCGGCCTGCAGCACGCGTTCGTGGAGCTGCCGGACGGCACGCTCGCGTGGGGCTCGGTGTACCACGCGGGGCAAGGGGAGGCGCTGGTCGAGCTCGCCCCGGGCGCGCGCGACGCGACCGTCGTGTGGGCGTGTGAGTCGGACGCGGACATCCCGGACGACTGCTCGCACAATGGGCTGTTCTACGATCCGCCCACCAACTCGTACCTGTACAGCTTCTGGAACCACGACACCGTGGTGGCGGTGGACCGCGCGTCGGGGACACTCGCGTGGTACGCCGGCCGGGTGGACGGGGGGCTCGACTTCGTGCCGCCAGAGTCACAGTTCGAGCTCCAGCACGGGGTGTCGTACACCGCGGCGGGCACGTTGTTGCTGTCGACCGAGGTGCCGGGCCCGACGACCCACGCGCGCGAGTACGAGGTCGACCTCGCCACCGGCGCGCTGGTGGAGGTGTGGAGCTTCGACGCGGGGGTGTACGCGCTGTACAACGGCGACGCGACCCGGTTGCCGAACGGCAACACGTTGCACGTGGTGGGCAACGCCGGCGTGATCTTCGAGGTCACCGACGACCAGCAGGTGGCGTGGAAGCTCGACTACCACGCCGACCGGCTGCTGGGACACGGCGAGATGCTCACCGACCTGTACGCGCTCGTCGCCGAGTGAACCGCGCCTCGGGGTGCCCCGAGGCCGGCTCAGTCCATCCGCACGCGCTGGGACAGCGCGCTCGCGCGCCGACGCAGGGCCGCTGCGTATTCGGGCTGGCCCGACGCCTCGGCCCGATCCGCCGCTGCCGACAGGTCGGTCAACGTGTCGAACAGCAGCCGCTCCCGGCTCGCCCGCGCGCGGGCGTCCCGCTCCGCGACCGCCGCCACCGCCGCCGCCCGGTCCCCGGTCGCGCCGTCGGCGGCCGCCGCGCCTCGCTCCTCGACGGG
>JBEBJC010000984.1:0-3366 GCA_040080105.1 Myxococcota bacterium | reverse complement strand
CCACCCGCTGGCCGGTCACGTCGAGGTCGGCCGGCCAGTGCTGCGGGTGCACCACCCGGCCGCCGAACCGGTCGCGCCCGGGGAACTCGGGGGTGTAGCCCCGGTCGTACCGGTAGTACCCGGCGCACGCCCACAGGAACCCGCAGGTGAGCTGCTCGCGCTCGCCGCCGGCCCGGCGGATCTGGACCGTCCACCGCTGGTCGGCGGAGCTCCACTCGGCCGCCTCCACCCGCATCCCGTAGCGGATGTGGGCGTCGATCCCCGTCTCGCGGGCGGTCTCCTCGAGGTACGCGAGGATCGCCGGCCCGTCGGCGATCGCCTGCGGGGCGTGCCACGGGCGGAACGAGTACCCGAGGGTGTACATGTCGGAGTCCGAGCGGATCCCCGGGTACCGGAACAGGTCCCACGTGCCGCCGAGCCGGTCGCGGGCTTCGACGATCGTGTACCGCAGCTCGGGGTTCGCCTCGCGCAAGGCGTGTGCGGCGCAGATCCCCGACAGCCCCGCGCCGACGATCAGCACGTCCACGTCGACGGTCACCCGACCTCCCGCGACCTCGTATCCGGCCTCCTACTGCGCGGCGCGGACCCGCGCCGGGTCGACCCCGCGCTCCGCCCGGTAGATCCACACCCCCTCGGGGGTCGTGTCGAGCGGCACGTGGAACCGCCACTCGAGCACCGACGCGCCCGCCGCGTCGAACTCGACCAGCCGCCCGGTCAACTGGCCCCACCCGTTCGCTGGCCCCTCCGACTCGATCCACCCGTACACCGCGAGGTGGTTGCCCGTGATCGGCAGCAGGTCGACCTCGCCGAGCACCGGGGCGAACAGCGGCCCGGTCGAGGGCGTGTCGAACACCCACGCCTCGCGCACCGTGCGCGCCTGCTCGTCGATCTCGTACGCGACCGCGCGGCTGGTGCCGGGCGCCTTCGGGTTGGGCGGGATCGCGCCCGAGGCGTGGTTGTCGAACACCAGCAGCGTGTGGGTGTCGGGGTGCCACTCGATCCCGTGCTGGTGGTACGGCCAGGTCAGCGGCCCGACCGGCCGCAGCAGCTTGTCGGTCCACGGCGCGGTCCACCCGGTGGGGTCACCGAGGATCCACGCGAGCTCGCCGCTGGGGTCGAGGCGGAAGATCGCGTCCTGGTTCCGGCTGCTCACGATCACCCCGCCGTCGTCGAGCGGGACGCCGGCGTTCGCGTGCACGAAGTCGAGCGTGCCCTCGTCGGTGGGCGTGAGCGCGTCGTACCCACAGCGGGAGGGGTCGAGCACCCCCGCGATCGAGGTGGCCGACACGAGCGCGCCGTCCGGCCCCACGTGTTGCCACACCGAGTCGTCGACCTCGGCCTGCACGAGCTCGGTCGACCCGTAGTCGCTCGGGACGTACATCGTGACGGCGTCGCGGCCGAAGGTCCAGAACCCGCCGTCGCCGTCGGGCACGAGCTCGTGGTTCACCGGCCCTTCGAGCGGGAGCTGGTCCTCGTCCGGGTCGGCGGCGAACCACGCGAGGGTCTCCCCGGTCCACCGGAGGTGGCGCATCGTGCGCGCGTCGCGGACCCACACCCCCTCGACCGGGTCGAGCACCACGTCGTACGGAGGGCTGCCGTGGTACCACCACCGCGGGCGGGCCTGCTCGTCGTACAGCACCGCGACGCCGGCCCCCAACCCCTGCACCCCGAACGGCACCAGCGTCCACCCGGGCTCGGCGCGGGCCGGATCGTGCACCAGCACGTCGACGCTCGGCCAGGTCGCGGTGCGCGGCGCGGGCGGGGTGGTGAACGCGAGCGTCACGGTCGGCGGGTCGGAGGTGACCCGGTAGGTGGTCAGCGGCAGCAGCCCGACCACCGGGATCGCGTGCCGGGTCGCGGCGGGGCCGTCGACGGTCCACGACTCCCCACCGCCGCGGATCGTGAGGGTGTAGGTGGTGGGCTCCGCCGTCTCCAGCCGCCAGATCCGCGCGGGACCGACGTTCGGATCGGGGCCGAACGCCAGCGTCGGGGCGCCGATCGGCTGGGGTGGCGGCGCCGGGGGTGTGCTGGGGGTCGACGGAGCGCACGCGACCAGGGTCCACATCGGCACCATCCTACCGGACCCACGCCGGATCGACGCCGCGCTCGGCGCGGTACACCCACACGCCCTCCGGGGTCGTGTCGAGCGGGGCGCGCAGGCGGAGCTCGTACACGGGCTCGCCGTCGGCGGTGAACTCGACCAGGCGCGCGGTGCGCTTGCCCCAGCCGTTCGCCGGGCCCTCGGACTCGATCCACCCGTACACCGCGAGGTGGTTGCCGGTGATCGGCAGCTCGTCGACCTCGCCGAGCACCACCGACGCGAGCGGCCCGGTGGACGGGGCGTCGAACGTCCACCGCTCGCGCAGCGTGCGCGCCTGCTCGTCGATCTCGTACGCCACCGCGCGGCTCGGCTGCGGGTCGCGCGGCGCGGGCGGGATCGCCCCGGCGGCGTGGTTGTCGAACACCCGCAGGGTGGAGGTGGCGCCGTCCCACTCGATGCCGTGCTGGTGGTACGGCCACACGATCGGCGCCTCGGGCTGCAGCAGGAGCTCGGCCCAGTCGCCCGACCACCCGGCCGGGTCGCCGAGGATCCACTGGAGCTCGCCGCGCGGGTCGAGCCGGAGGATCGCGTCCTGGTTGCGGCAGCTGATCAGCGCACCGCCGTCGTCGAGGGGGATCCCGGCGTTGGCGTGCACGAAGTCGAGCCCCTCGTACTGCGACGGCGCGAGCGCGTCGTAGCCCGACCGCGACGGGTCGAGCAGCGCCGCGATCGGCGTGTCGACCGCGAGCGACCCGTCGGCGCGGACGTGCCGCCACCGTGGATCGTCGACCACCGCGGCCACGAGCTCGGGCGAGCCGTAATCGGCGGGCACCTCCATCGCGACCGGCGCGTGGCCGAACGTCCAGAACCCGCCTGCTCCGTCCGGGAGGAGCTCGTGATCGATCTCTCCGCCCTCGAGCGGGATCTGATCGGCCTCGGGCTCGGCCTCGAACCACGACACGAGCGCGCCCGACCACCGCAGGTGGCGCACGCCGCGCCCGACCCGCAGCCACACCCCGTCGACGGGGTCGAGGACCGCGTCGAACGTGAGCTCGGACGGATCGTCGAACCACCACCGGGGGCGCCCCTCGGGGTCGAGCAGCACGACCACGCCGGCCGACATCCCCTGGACCCCGACCGGGATCAACGTCCAGCCGGGCTCGGCGCGCGACCGGTCGTCGACGAGCACGTCGACGGTGGGCCAGTACGGCCCGTCGGGCGCCGTCTCGGTGGTGAAGGTCAGCGGGGTGGTGGGCGGGTCGGAGCGGACCTCGTACGGGGTGTCGGGCAACAGGCCCACCAGCGCGATCGCGTGGGTGTCGGTG
>JBEBJC010000983.1:0-3368 GCA_040080105.1 Myxococcota bacterium | reverse complement strand
CCCCTCGAGGCGGATCGCGAGCTGGTGCGTGGCCGCCGGGTCGTGGTCGCCCGGCCCGATCCGGGCGGCGAGCAGCGCCTCCGACTCGGCCACGGTCAGCGGCGCGACCTCCACCACCAGCTCCCCGGTGATCTGCAGCGGGCTGCGCGCGGTGGCGATCACCCGCAGGTCGCGCGCGGCCTGCACCAGCGCCAGCAGCTGCTCGCGGTCGGTGGGTCCGAGGGGGTCGGCGTCGTCGACCACCAACAACGTGGGGCCGGCGGGGAGCTGGCGCGCGAGGGCCGCCACCGGCTCGCGCAGGTCGCCCGAGCTGCCGAGCGCGGCCGACAGGGTGGCCATCAGGTCGCCCGTGCGCCCGGGCCCGAGCCACAACACGCTCGGGGCGCCCTCCGACCGCACGTACTCGGCGGCGAGGCGCGTCTTGCCCATCCCAGGCCCGCCGACGAGCGTGACCAGCCGGGTGGTGGCAGTGGCCTCGCGCAGCCGGGCGAGCACCCGGTGCCGCCCCACGGTGGTGTCCGCGGGGACCGGCGGCGGTGGCAGCTCGGCCCGCACCGGCTCGACCGGCTCGGGCGTCGACTCAGGGGTACCGAGCAGCTGGTAGCCGACCCCGCGCACCGTGAGCAGGTGGTTCGGCGCCGCCGGATCGCGCTCGACCTTCGCCCGGATCCGGGCCACGGTCAGGTCGAGCGTGCGCGACACCACCCGCGGGCTGTACGCCCACACCTCCCGGTACAGCTCGCTCCGCTCGACCGCCTGCCCCGGGCGCAGCGCGAGGTACCGCAGCAGCCCGAGCTCGGTGTCGGTCAGGCGCACCGCGGTGCCGTTCTTCCGCACCACCGCGCCGGTGGTGAGGTCGATCTGTGCCTCGGAGAGGCGGAGCTTCATGGCGGCAGGTTAACGCGCCGCCTCCGCCCTCGGTCAACGGTCGAGGATCCGGAGCACGTGGCGCATCCGCTCCACCGGGTCGGCGTTCTGCATCCAGCTGCGCACCTGGTCGTCCGACGGGCGACTCATCCAGAACAGCGCGTCGGTCACGTCGGCGATCGGCGGCGCCGGCGTGGTCGGCTCGACCTCCATCGTGTCGTCGTCGACGGCGCGGACCTGCCAGAACCCGCCGGCGGTGGGGCGGAGCAGCTGCACGCCCCGCCCGCGGTACATCGTGGTCGCGCCGCCGATCGGCCCGCCCGCGACGAGCTCGACCAGCACGCCGAACCCGTCGGCGCGCAGCGTGCCCGCCATCACGAACACCACCAGCCCGAGGTCCCACGAGGCGTCGAGGCGCGACTGCTCCACGTCGTCGCCGGGGGTGAACGACATCAGCGGCCACGGCTCGGCCACCTCGAACACCGCGACCTCGAACGGACCGTCCGGGATCTCGGGGCGCTCGCGCTTGTGCGCGCTCACCGCCGGGTTGGTGTCCTCGGCCTCCTCGGTCCACCCCTCGGTGGGGGTCGGCCGGCCGGCGCGCTGCCAATCGGCCCACCGCTGGTCGAGCAGCGCCGCCACCCGGGTGTAGGTCCCGCCGTCGTCGGGCAGCGAGTACGCCTCACCCAGGGTGACCAGGTCCTCGCCCCAGCTGGTCAGGCCGGTCGGGGCCGACAGCGGGATCAGGTACGCCCGCAGGAACTGATCGGGCTCGAGCTTCACCTCGTGCGAGGTCAGCCGCCCGCCGAGGGCCACCCGGAACACCTCTCCGGGGGTGCCGAGGGTCGAGGCCACCTGTCTCGCCACGCCGTCGATCAGGTGCCCGCGCTCGAACAGCCACCGCACCACCATCCCGGTCACCACGTACGCCTGGGCGTCCGCCACCGACGCGCCCATCTGGCCCAGGTGGTACTTCGCGTCGTCGAACACCTCGGGGTACCCGCGCTGCACCTCGACCAGCAGCTCCGCGTACTCGCGCACGATCGCCTCGGGGTCTCCCTCGGCGACCAGCGTCGCGGTCGACAGGGCGTCGAGCTCGAGGCACGCGTCCCACTCGCCCACCGCGAGGCGGGGGAACACCCCGAACGGGGCGCTGTGCCACTCGCCCCCGAGGGTGCGGCGCACGACCTCGGCGTAGTACGACGCGACCTCGGCCGTGGTCCCGCTCGCGGCGGACAGCCGCGGCAGGCTTGCGGGGGTGTAGTCCAGCGCGCCTCGAGCGGCCCGGGCGGCGAGCGCCTCGGCGAGCGTCTGCGGATCGTACATGAGGACCTCCGATGTGACCACACTAAAGAGGTCGGCCGCGGAGAGGGAACCCCGGGTACGGGTCGGTACAATGTAACGGTCGATCACCGGGGCGGCGTCGGCAGGTCCCACGCCTCGTCGAGCCGCTCGAGCTCGGGGATCGTCAGCAACACCAGCGCCGGGTGGCGCGCCGGATCCAGCCACCCGACCAACACGTCGAGGTCGGCCCGCTCCATCGCGGTGCACCCAGCGGTGGGCGCGACCCCATCCTTGCGCCAGGTGTGGAGGAAGATCGCCGAGCCCGCCCCGGGAACCGCGTCGGGCGGGGCGTTGTGCGCCACGAACACCTTCAGCGCGTGGGCCGGGTCGCCGCTGCGCATCACCGCGCGCTGCTGGTCGGGGGTCAACGGCTCGGTGCCCGGGACCCGGACGTGGGTGTTGTACAGGGGTGAGGCCGGATCTTCGTACCACAGGTCGCGCGGACCCACCGGGTGGTACGGCCAGCGGGCGGGGGACACCGGCGCGTCGCCCCACGCGTCGCCCAGCGCGAACACCCCGGCGGGCGCGCGCTGGTCGCCCTCCACCTTCTGCAGCCCGGGCTGGGGCGGGTGCAGCCCGCGGCCCCACGCGACCCCGCGGGCGCCGATCCGCGCGGCCACGGGCGGCCCCTCCAGCGTCCAGCCGGCCTCGGCGCGGGTCCACCGGGTCACCGTGGCCTCCGACCGATCCGGGTCCGCCGCGACCACCAGCACGAGCTGGGTGGTGTCGGCCGGGATCGGGCTCGCGGCGAGGGCAGAGATCGTCCACCACATGGGGTGCGCGTAACCGGCTGACGCGGCCGCGGTTCGTGGGGCAAGATCCGGTTCGAGGTGTCCATGGTCGTCGCGCTGCTCGCCGGGTGCTCGCCGCCTGCGCCCCCCCGCTCGGTCGACCCGGCCGAACCCGAGCCTCCGGTCGAGTCCGGCGCGCCGCCCGCGCCTCCGATCGCGGTCCGGATCAACGAGCTGATGCCCGGGAACCTGTCGACCACCGACGGCCCCGATCCGGCGGTGAAGGCGGACTGGGTCGAGCTGGTGAACGCAGGCGACGACCCGGCCCCGCTCGAGCGGGTGTTCCTGCGGTCCGACGACGGGGATGCGTCGATCTGGCAGGGGCCGGCGGGCGTCGCGCTCGCGCCGGGGGAGCGGGTGGTGGTG
>JBEBJC010000982.1:0-3369 GCA_040080105.1 Myxococcota bacterium | reverse complement strand
CCGCCGGATCGCGCCGAGGGCGGGGCGGGGTGGTCAGGCTGGCCAGCGGCGACGGCCCCAGCGACCGGGCCCGCTTCAGCGCGTCGAGGTCCTGCTGGAGCGCCACCACGTCGTCCTTCGTGAGATCGAGTCGGCGCGACACCGTGCCGAGCTGCGCGCCGAGCACCCCGATCACCACCAGCAGCCCGGGGATCACCACCCACGGCCAGTATGGAACCCACGGGGCCACCCGATCACGCAACGAGCCCTGCTGACCGATCGGATCCGACACGCGCACCTCACCCGTTCCACTTATCACCGAGCCGGCGGCCGGCGCGCCCTCCGTACCACCGCCGCCACCCCGACCCACAGCCACCCGAGCCTCCCGCCGGGCCCGCCGGTGGCGCACCCGCCCGGGGGCTCCGGAGCCGCGACCACCGCGGCGAACGCCGACACCTCGAGCCGGCCGAACGCGGCCTCCAGCGGGATCAACGAGCCGTCGTTCACGCTCGCGACCGACAGGTACAGGGTCTGCCCGCGCAGCGGCGCCGCGTCGAGGCGCCAGGCCCGGTCCGGTCCGCCCCCTTCGATCTGCTGGTCCCAGGTGGTCGGCACCGCGTAGCCGAGCCCGAGCCCGCCCAGATCCGACGCCTCGTGACCCACCGGCTCGCCCGCGCGGGCGTACAGCGCCCACCGCAGCCCCTCGGTGCCTGAGAACCCCCGCACGTCGACCCACACGTCGTCGGCGTGGGTCGGCACCTCGAGCGTGAGCTGCACTGCGCCGGGCAGCCGAGCGAGCTCCCCTTCGAGGCCCACGTTGAACAGCGCGAGCTCCACCGACCGGCCGTCGTCGAGCGGGATCGAGCGGCCGCAGCCCTCCATCCCGGAGCGGTCGAGCGCCTGCCCGATCCGGGTCCGCTGCTCGGGGGTCGCCACCCCGAGCTCGACGAGCTCGTCCGCGGCCGCCCGCACCGCCGCGCCCACCCGATCCCAGCTCGCGCCGGGTCCCCACTTCGGGATCGCGCCCACCAGCAGCTCGCCGACGAGGTCCGGTCCGACCGCCGGATCGTCGATCAGCGACCACGCGAAGCTCCCGAAGATCTCTCCGTCGTGGTGGACCTCGCCGATCAGGTGGTCCGGGCACCGGCGCGGGGTGGACAGGTCCCGCACGGCGTCGTCGCCGAACGCGCCCCCCGCGTACTCACCGACCAGTGGGTCGCCGCTGCGCAACATCGCGAACACGTCGGCCGCGCCTTCGTTGACCGCCCCGCCGGCCCACTCGAGCCCCCAACCGTCGGCGGTCACGAACGGCAGGTCGGGCGACAACAGCGCGACCGCCGCGTGACCGAGCTCGTGGGTCACCACGTCGCCGTCGTAGCCGAGGTCGACCCCGTCCGCCTGACCGAACGAGATGTCGGCGACCGCGTCCCCGTCGAAGTCCCCGTAGAACGCGTTCGCCCAAGGGAAGTTCGCGTGCGCGACGATCGGGGTGGGCAGGGTCACGCCGAGCGCGGACCGCATCCAGTCCACCGTGGTGGTGGCCTGGTGGTACAGCTGCACCTCGGCGAGCCCGTCCACCGGCCCCTCGGGGTCGAATGGGTACACGAAGTCCCCGCTCGCGTCGGGCTCCGCGTGGGACGAGGTCGCGTGGCACAACGACGGCTGGAGCAGCGACGACGAGACCTCGGCGTCGTCACACGACCGCGCGAGGATCGCCTGACCCACCAGCGCGTCGGGCACCACGAGCCCGGTGAGCTCGACCCGCTCGAGCGAGGACACGACCGGGTTGAACTCCCACACGTCGGCCGACGCGGTCCGGCTCAGCAGGTCGAGCGCGAGCCGTTGCCCGCCTTCCCCGCGGAACACGCGCCACACCGCCGGTGACCGCGGGGCGCGCACGGTCTCGACCCGCACCCCGCGCCACCCACCGTCCCACACGATCGCGGGCTCGCCAACCCCAGCGGGGATCGGCGGGAGCCCCTCGGGCACGGGAGCGCCCGCACGGTGACCGAGGACGGGCACGCCCTCCACCCACGCGCGCTCGATCCCGTCGACCTGGACGACCTCGACGGACGGGGGGATCACCGGGACACCTGTGACGGGTTCATCCGGACCGACTATCCGGTCTCGCCCGGCGCGATCGGTCGAGCTCGGACGAGCTCGGTCGGTCAGCCGCCGAACCACACCGAGAGCTGGAGCGCCCCGCTCGCGAACAGCGAGCTGTCGCCGTCGCTCGCGACCAACCCGAGCGCGGGCACCACGTACAGCCCTACTCCGGCCTGCTCCGCCGCCTGGGCCCCGAGCCGGACCTGGCCGTCGATCACCACGGTGGTGGGGTCGCCGAACAGGTCGAGCCCGCCGCCCGGCTGCACCACGCCCTCCCACTTCCCGCCGATCGGCTGCGACACGACCTCCACGTACAGGTTGGCCCCGAGGTACAGCTGTTCGTCGAACGCCGCGTCCAGCGTGTCGAGCGCGTGGATCTGGACGATCACCGGGTCGAACACCAGGTCGACCGTGGGCACGAACGCCGGACCGCCGAACAGGTCGAACCCGGGCCCGAACGCGATGGTGCTCCCCACCCCCAACGCGTGGGCTTCACCGAGTGATGCCAGCAACAACCACATGGTCCCTCCGCCGCCCACGTACCGCGGCGCGCGGTCACGGGTCGAGGTTGGCTCGGATCGCGGCCAGGCACCGGGTCACCCGCTCGATCGCCTCGTCGGACAAGTGGGCGAACGCCTGGTCGACCAGCTGGTTGCTCACCGCGATGAACCGGGGGAGCATCGCGCGCGCCTCCGGCGTCGGCAGGAGCAGCAACACGCGGGCGTCCTGCGGGGCGCGCGCGCGCTCCACCCACCCGCCCTCCTCCATCGCCCGCACGAACCGCCCGACCGTGACCTCGGACAGGGACAGCTCGCGCGCGAGCTCCGCCTGCGACATCGGGCGGCGCGCGTTCACCAGCACGAGCAGCGCGTTCGCCTGCGCGGGGGTGATGTCGAGCCCCTGCTCGCGCAGCCACCCCTCGACCAGCCGCTCGGACGCGTGCCGGATCCGCGCGAGGTCCACCAGCGCTTGGGTCTGCAGCCGCCTGAGGTCGAGGTCGCGTTGGGTCACGTCAAATCGTTAGCATGCTCATGGTGAGCATGCTAACCTCTTGGGGTCCAGAACCGAGGAGTCCGCCTTGCCCGAAGCGTTCTTGTACGACGCGTGCCGCACGCCGCGCGGTCGCGGGAAAGACAGCGGCGCGCTGTACACGGTGCGCCCGATCGAGCTGTTGGCCACCGTGCTGCGCGCGGCGCGCGAGCGGGTGGGGTTCGACCCGGCCGACGTGGAAGACACCGTGATCGGCTGCGTCACCCAGACGGCGGAGCAGGGCACCTGCGTGGC
>JBEBJC010000981.1:0-3372 GCA_040080105.1 Myxococcota bacterium | reverse complement strand
CTCGGGCGCGGCGGTGATCCTGGGACCCGCCGGGGTGGTGGAGGGGCCCGACCCCGCCGCGGTCGCGGTGGTGGCGCACGGCCCGAACCCGAGCGGTCCCGGGGTGGTGGTGTCGACCGTCGACCCGACCGGCCGGGCGGCGCTGTGGACCGGCCCGCCGTGGGCGCGGTGGGTGGAGCTCCCGGCCCCGGTGACCGGCTTCGGTTGTGTGGGAGAGCGCTGTGTAGTCGCGCTGGACCGCACGGGGCTGTTCGCGTTCGACGCCTCCGCGCCCGCGCTGGCTCAGGTCGACGGCCCCGCGGCGTGCCTGGTGGCCGACGGCGGGGCGCTGTGGGCGTGCGGCGCGCCTGGAGATCCGGTGCAGGTGGCGCGCTCGGTCGACGGGGTCACGTTCACCCCTGCGCTGGAGATCGCCGCCGTCACCGACGCGACCTGCGGGGCGTGCCCGACGTTCGACACGGGGGCCGCGCCGCTCCAGCCCCCCCCGCCGGTCGAGCTCGCCGACCGTGGGTGCGGCGGGTGCCGGGGTGGCGCGGCGCTCGCACTCGGGTGGGTCGGGTCGCGCCGACGGCGGAAGCCCGACCTCGCTCCGCGGCGGGTCGCAGGAACCGACGTGAACGCCGGGTGAACCTCACAGCCGCGGGCCGGTCGCCTCTCCCGCGTGGTCGCCGATGTACCCGTCGAGCAGGGCGCGCGCGTCGTTCGGGACCGACGTGAGCCGCACCGTGGCGCGATCCGCCTCGACCGACTCCACCGTGCCGTACAGCTCGTCGAGCGGGGTGCGGTCGAGGGTGAACCCGAGCTTCACCCCGTCGCGCGGGGCCAGCCCGCAGCCGGTGCGCACCACCAGCAGCTCCGGCTCGAGCCGCAACACCGTGCCCGGGTGGGGCGTGGGGTCGACCACCTTGCCGTCGACCCGGTACAACGTGGCGGGCACGGTCACGTCCACGTGCAGCTGGTGCACCTCGTCCGGCATCTTCGCCGCGCCGGCGGCCCGCACCGGGTACGCCCGGACCGGCTCGCGCCGGCCCTTGGCGCGGAACTCGATCGGCGCGTCCACCACCAGCGCCTCCCCGGCGGCGTCGCGGGTGGCCTGGGTCACCAGGATCTGGTTGCCGAGGGTGAAGGTCTCGAGCCGGGCGGCGACGTTGATCGCGGCCCCCACCACCCCGTACTTCATGTGGCGCTCGGCGCCGATGTTGCCGGCGATCACCTGCCCGGTGTCGATGCCGATCCCCATCGACAGCCGTCGCCCCTCGTGCTGGTTGAACGCGAGCAGCTCCTGGTGCATCGCCACCGCGCACGAGGCCGCTCGCAGCGCGTCGTCGGGGTGGGCGACCGGCGCGCCGAACAGCACCACCATCCCGTCGCCGAGGAGCTCGGCCACGTTCCCGTCCCACCGCTCGACCACCGCGGTCATCCGCGCGAGGTACCGGTTGAGCAGCGCCACCATCCCCTCGGCCCCGAGCTCCTCCGACAGGGCGGTGAACCCGCGCAGGTCGCTCATCAGCACCGTGACCACGCGGGTCTCGCCGCCGAGCGCCAGCTTCGACCGATCGGCGAGGATCTGCGACACCACGTCGGGGTTCACGAACCGGCCGAACGTGTCGCGGATGAACTCCCGCTCCTTCAGGCCGTCGACCATCTGGTTGAACGTCCACGCGAGCACGCCGATCTCGTCGGTCGTCTTCACCTCGACCCGCGTCTCGAGCCGCCCCCGCGCCACCCTCCGCGCCGCGGACACGAGCTCGCCCAGGTGGCGCGACAACAGGCGGCCGAACGCGAACGACAGCACCAGCCCGCCGCCGACCGCGAGGGCGAACGCGGCGAGCATCCGCCACTTCCGCGCCTGCAGCACAAGGTCTTCGCGGTCGGCGTCACTCGCGAGCTCGACCAGACCCACCACCGCGCCGTCCGAGCCGCGGATCGGGGCGAGCACGGTGTGCCACGTGCCCGCGTCGTCCTCGAGCCCGTCGACGTACCGGATCTGACCGGCGAACGCCAGATCTCGCTCGACCACCCCGTCGAAGATCGGGAACCCGACCGGGAACGGCGCCGATCGGCTGCCGTCCACCACGTAGTGCCAGTGCCCGCGCGGGTCGCGCGCGCAGGTGCCGCCCCAGGTCACCGTCTCCGACCGGTCGATCGCGTACGACAGCGCGTCGGCGGCGGCCACGAACTCCGGCCGCCCGCGGGCCGACTCGTCGCGGAAGGTCGCGTGGGCGTCGGCGTCGATCCCCGCGGCGACCACCTCGGCCAGGGTCTCGAGCTCGACCCGGCGCCGGTTCGCCTCCTCCGCCACCAGCGCGTTCCAGTCCCACAGCCCGTAGGTCACCACGAACAGCCCGTACGCCCCGCCGAACAGCGCGCCGAGCTTCAGCCACAGCGGGACCCTCACCGTGAGCTCGGCCGAGGGATACGAACGAATCGGCGGAGAGTCCGCCGCTGGTGAAAACGGGGGACTCGTGCGGGAATGGTGGTCCGAGGTGAGGATGCGGCGCTCCTGGGTGTGGCTGCTGGCGGGATGTGGGATGGAGAACGGGTTTCTCCCGCCTCACCAGACCGAGGTCTTCTACCAGTCTCCGGACGAGCAGGTCGACATCTTGTTCGTGGTCGACGACTCCGGATCGATGGCCGAGGAGCAGGCGGCCCTCGCCGCCGGGTTCTCCACCTTCCTCGCCGAGCTCGAGGCCTCGAGCACCGCGTACCGGATCGCGCTCGTCTCCACCAGCCAAGACGCCTCCGACCTCGACCGCACCGAGTTCGTGGGCGACCCCCCGGTGTTGAATCCGACCACCGACACCGTCGCGCTGTTCCAGGAGCGCGTGATCCTCGGGGTGAAGGGGTCGGACCACGAGAAGGGCCTGCAGGCCGCGGCCGACGCGCTGGATGCGAACCCGGGGTTCCTGCGCAGCGGCGCGAACCTGGTGGTGCTGTTCGTCACCGACGAGGACGATTGCTCGGACGAGGGGAGGCTCGACGGGCTCGACGCCGACCACTGTTACCTCGACGCGCACCGGCTCACCCCGGTGCCCGACCTGGTGCGCCGGATCTCCCGGTCGAAGCGGGAAGGGGAGACGGTGCGCCTGGGCGGGATCCTCGGGCCGCTCGACGGGTCGTGCCCCGCCGCCTACGCGGGCAAGCGGTACGTGGAGGCGATCGCCGAGCTCCGGGGCCCGCTGACCAAGATCTGCGACCCGGACTGGAACCCGCTGCTGCAGGATCTCGGCGCGGTCGCGGTCGGGGTGGTGGACCGGTTCGTGTTGACCCGGCCCGCCGACGAGTCGACGCTCGAGGTGCGGGTCGACGGGGTCGACGTGTACCCCGACCCGATCGACGGCTGGACCTACGACGCGATCGGCTCGGCGGTGG
>JBEBJC010000083.1:0-15071 GCA_040080105.1 Myxococcota bacterium | reverse complement strand
GTCGGGTCGTTGTCGTTGCAGTCGTCGCGGTTGCTGGTCGTGTTCGCGGGCTGCACGCAGTCGATGATCGGCTGGCCGAAGTTCACGTCGCCGTAGCCGTCGCCGTCGGCGTCCGGGTACCAGTTGGTGATGAAGTCCTCGTCGATCACGCCGTCGCAGTCGTTGTCGAGGCCGTCACAGATGTCGGGCGCGCCCGGGTACACCGACGCGCCGTCCTGGTCGGGCTCGTCGTTGCAGTCGTAGATGTTCTCGAACAGGTCGCCGTCGCGGTCGAGCACGTTGGCCTGCGGGCCGCCGTACGAGCCGATGTCGGAGAAGTTCGGGTCGATCTTGTTCGGCAGGGTCAGGTCGCCGTTGCGGACCGCCGGCGAGCCCCACGTGGGGTAAAACGCGTCGGGCACGCAGTTGAACTCGCCCGCGCCGAAGTACACCGGGAACGGGTCGAGCGGCAGGTTCGTCGCCGGCAGGGCGTACTCGTTCATGTCGCCGGTGAACTGGGCCCAGTCCTCGACGCTGTTGGACGGACAGCCGGCGGCGTCGCAGTTCCAGAACAGGATGTTGTAGTCGACCGTGACCAGGTCGCCGATCGTGTAGTCGGCGCCGTCGACGCCCATCACGCCGCCACCGAACGGGGTGTACGCGATGATGTTGTTGCGGAAGTCGGCCACGGTGCCGTCGAGCGCGACCGCGCCACCACCGCCGATCACCACGACGGCCGGCGGGTACGGGGGCGGGAAGATCCCCGCCGTGTTCTGCATGAACGTGTTGTTCTGGATGTGCGCCGGATCGATGAACGCCGAGTCGGCCCGGACGTACAACCCGCCGCCGAGGTGCATCGACCAGTTGTCGGCGAACCGGTTGTTGATGATCTGGATGCCTTCCACGTCGTCGACGTACAGGCCCGCGCCCACGTCGCCGAGGTTCCCGCAGAAGGTGTTGTCGTGTACGGTGACCGAGGTGGCCGGCGCCAGCGCCGGGTCGGTGACGTACATCCCGGCGCCGTCGCCGCTCGCGACCACCAGGCCGCCCACGTCCTGACCCAGGAGGTCCGACGGGTCGTTCACGATCAGGCCCGGGATCCACCACAACAGGTTGTAGTTGTTCAGGAAGTTGTTGCCCGACACGTACGCCACGTCGGACGCCACGTACAGGCCGCCGCCGCCGCCCAGCGACGTGGTGTTCCCGTAGAAGTACGAGGTGAGGATCTCGGTGTTGTCGGCCTCGGCGTGGACGCCGCCGCCTTCGAAGCCTGCGTTGTACTGGAAGGTCGACCCCTCCACGTGCAGGTCGCCGCCCACCACGTTGATCGCGCTGTCGAAGTAGTTGTACTCGAACACCGACTGGGTGACGGTCACGTCGGCGTCGTCGCCGCGGATCGCGCCGGTCGAGAAGCACCGCAGCGTGCTGTCGATGACGTTGACGGTCGCGTTGGTGGCGTCCACGGCGGCCGGGGTGAGCGCCTGACAATAGATGCCGGCCGAGATGAGCGCCGGATCGGTCTCGGTGGTCCCGCCGTACAGGGTCATGCCGGTGATGGTCACGTCGGCGCCGCCCGTCGCGTTCATCGTGCCGACCCAGCCGCCGACGCCCTGGAAGTTCAGTTGCTTCGCGTTGACCGTGAAGTCCCCGAGCACCGAATCGTTGAACTGGACGATGTCGCCGTTGGCGGCAGCGTCGACCGCCAGCTGAGCGGTGGGGTAGTTGTCGGGGACTTCGCGGACGGTCTGGCCGAACGCCTGCGATTGGAGGCTGAGGACGATGACGAGCGACGGCATGAGTTCCTTCCTCGCGTGGGCGGCCGGGCCGCGAACCCCACGAGCATACCGGACGATGCCCCTCCTGCGAAGTGGGGCGGAACTTTTTCGCGCGCGGACGGCGCGTCGCCGTGACGAGGTCGCCCGCCTGCGATCGACGTGCTAGAGGGTCTCCCCGGAGGTCGTGTGCTCCGTGCGTCGCCCGAGTCACCTCGGATGTTCGAGAGCGAGTGGCTCGATTCCCTGTCACGCGCGCCGGTGTGGCTGGTCCCGGCGATCTACCTGCCGCTCGTGACCCTGGTGGTGGGGTGGTCCCGGGCGGTCGAGGCGACTCCGTGGTCGAGCCTGGCCGCGCAGATCGGGCTGGGCTGGGTCGCGTGGACGCTGATGGAGTACGGGCTGCACCGCACGGTGTTCCACTGGGTGCCGGACACCGCGTGGGGCGAGCGGTTCCACTTCTACGTGCACGGCGTGCACCACCAGTGGTTTCAGGACCGGTACAGGCTGGTGATGCCGCCGGCGGTGAGCTTGACCCTGGCGGCGCTGGTGTTCGGCGGGCTGTGGGCCCTGGGGGCGCTGGCCGGTTCGGTGCTCGATCCGTCGTGGGTGAAGGGCGTGTACGCCGGGATCGTGTTCGGGTACACCGTGTACGACTGCACCCACTACGCGCTGCACCACGCCAAGCCGCTCACCCCGATCGGGCACGCGCTGCGCGCCCACCACAACAAGCACCACCACAACGCGAAGTACGCGGAGAAGAAGTTCGGTGTGAGCACCACCCTGTGGGACCACGTGTTCCGAACCTACGACTGAGCACGCCGCGGGCGTGGAGGAGGTCCGTTGCCGGACGGGTTTCGGGAGGCGCTGCTCGGGTTGATGGAGCGCAAGGTGCACTGGGCGTGGCCCGCGTTCACCTCGGGTCGCGTCTCGGCCGAGCGGCTGCACGTGCACCTCGAGCACGAGTGGGAGGTGTACGTCCGCGACTTCCCGGTGCTGCTCGGCCGCGCGTACGTGCAGTGCCCGATCCCGGCGGTGCGGCGAGACCTGGCTGAGAACCTGTACGAGGAGGAGACCGGGGGGATCGCCGCCGGCCGGCCGCACCCCGAGCTGTTCCTCGAGATCCCGGCGGGGCTCGGGCTCGATCTGGCGCGGTTCCCGTTCACGCCGAGGGATCGGGTCGACCTGCTCCACGGGGCGCGGGTGTACCGCGAGCTGATCGACGACTGCACCTCCCGCCGCGGGTGGCCGTCCGCGGTGGCCGTCACCACGCTGTTCCTGGAGGGCACGCCGCACGAGCGCTCGCTGTTCGACCCGGCGGCGCCGGCGCGCCCGGAGCCTCCGCTCGCGCAGCACCCGCTGGTGGTGCACTATGGCCTGCCGGTGGAGCGCCTGTCGCTCGTCCGCGCCCACCGAGGCGTGGAGGGAGAGCACCGGCTCGCGGCGTGGCGGATGGTGCTGCACCACGTCCCGGCCGTCGATCGGCCGGGGGTGCTGCACGCGCTCGAGGAGGTGCTCGCCGCCTGGCTCGCGTACCGCGACGACGTCGCGGCGGCCTGTGGGCTCGCGCGCGAGCGGTAGCCCTACGGGATCCAGGCGCCGAGCGCGCCGCCGAACGCCCCGAGGTCGGGGGCCGACCCGTCCGGGTCGAGCGTCCCGGCCGGATCACCCGCGTCGATCCCGGTCGACGCCGCGCCGAGCGCCCAGTCGTCGTTGGTCCAGTCCGCGTCGTCGGACGCGCCGACGAGGTCCGGGACGCCGGGGAGCTGCACGCCGTCCACGCCGTCGGCAGGGACCGGGCTCTTGGTCATCGCGAAGTCCTTGTCGTTGTCGGCGAACATCGTGTGCCGGAACGTCGTCGAGGTCACGTCGGTGTTCTCGGCGATCGCGTACCCGCCGTGGTGGCCGAC
The DNA here is from genome assembly GCA_040080105.1 of Myxococcota bacterium. GTDB lineage: Bacteria > Myxococcota_A > UBA796 > UBA796 > JACKER01. The sequence goes on along the minus strand of JBEBJC010000083.1, from coordinate 11,410 downwards.
CACGAGCGAGTCCACCACCAGCGTCGTGGTGCCCGAGCCGGACCGCAGCAGCGCGCCGATGCTCGAGGTGAGGGTCTCCGCCCGGTTGAACGTCGCGGTCACGTGGTCCAGCGTCAGGGTGGAGCCGAGGCCGGTGGTGTACAGCGCCGCGCCGTCGTGGCCGGAGTTGTCGCTCAGGATGCAGTTCGTCAGGGTCAGCGCGCCGCTGAACTGGCGGACGCCGCCCCCCTGGCTGTCGGCGGCCGAGTTGTCGGCCACCAGCACCTGGGTGAACGTCGCCGGGTCGCCGCCGGTCATGTACAGGCCGCCGCCGCGGTACCCCGCGTGGTTGCCCACCAGGCGGCCCCCGTCGAACGTGAGCGGGCTCGAGTCCACGTACAGGGCGCCGCCCTGCGCGCCGACCGAGTCGGTGACCCACACGTCGACCAGGTGCAGCTCGCCGTTGTCCACCCACACCGCGCCGCCGCGCCCCCCGAACCCGTCGGTCAGGGTGACCCCCTCGAGCACCAGCAGCTCGGTGTCGTTCGCGACGAACAACGTCTCGCGCCCCTCGCCGGTCAGGATGGTCTGGTCGGGACCGGCGCCCACCACCGTGATGTCCTTGCCCTCGAGGTCGGACGACACGGGGAACGTGCCCGGGCCCACGTCGATCACCGCACCGGACTCCGCCGCGTCGATCGCCTCGTCCACGGTCGGGTAGTCCTCCGGGACCAGCAGGTCGCCCGCGACGTGCACCACAACCTCCTCGGGCCTCGAGTCGGCCAGCGGGTCGGACACCACCAGCTCGAGCACGAACTCGCCGGGGGTGTCGGGTGTGATCGTCACCGTCGCGGTGGAGGCGCCGCCGAGGTCGGCGTCGGTGAGCGCGGACCGGCCGGGCTTGCGGACGAGTGACCACCGGTAGGTGAGGGGATCGAACTGCGGATCTTCGCCCGACCCGGTGATCACCGCGGCGGCCCCGACGGCGACCGTGGGGTCGGCGCCGGCGCTCGCGGTGGGCGCGAAGTCGGTGGACAGGGTGGGATCTTTGGCGAGCGCAACCTCGCTCGGGTCGTCGACCCCGTCGGCGTCGGTGTCGGCCGCCGCCGGGTCGGTGTGGAGGTCGGACTCGGTCCCGTTGGTCAACGTGTCCCCGTCGAGGTCGAGCAACGAGTCGTCGACCGCCGGGTCGAGGCCCCCTTCGAGCTCGAACCCGTCCGCCATGCCGTCGCCGTCGGTGTCGAACAGGAACACGTCCCACCCGACCGCGGCGAGCGGCCCGCCGGTCGCGCCGAAGTCGCCGGCGGTGCCGTCGGGGTCGAGGTCGGTCCCGAGGTCGAGCATCGGGCTGTCGTCGCGCAGGCGGAAGTCCGAGACCTCGCTGCTGCCGAGCCCCACGTACGCGATGAACTTCGGGTTCGCGCGGACGTCGGTCGCGCCGAGCGAGAACGAGCTCGGGTAGCTGTTCGAGGTGTTCGCCGACCAGCCGTTGTGGTCGATCGTGACGGCCTCGTGGTCGAGGTCCGCGTCGTACACGGCGTAGATCGCATTGTCGGCCAGGATCGAGTGCCGCAGCGAGAACACCACCGGATCGAGCCGGTGGATCGCGCCGCCGCCGCCGCGGTTCCCGGTGACGGTGAGGTGCTCGGCGGTGAACGAGCCGACGAACTCGTTGCCGAACCAGTCGACGAGGGCCGCGCTCGCGAGCGTCTCGGCGAAGTTGTCGCGCACGACGACGTTGTCGAACGCGGCGTCGGTGGACAAGATCGCGTACCCGCCGCCGCTGTACCCGGCCCGGTTCCGCGCGGTGACCCCGCCCACCTGGTCGAACGTGCCGCGCAGGACGTACGCGCCGGCGCCGGTCCACGCGACCGCATTGTCGAGCAGCTCGAGGTCGGTGGCGGTGGTGTCGCACCCGTCGAGGTACATCCCGCCGCCGTTGTCGGCGACGTTCCCTGCGATCCGGACCCGCTGCAGGTCGAGCGTCGCGTTGAGGCACCACACCCCGCCGCCGGACTGGACCAACCCGCCGGTGATCGTCATGTCGCGCAGGCCGAGATCGTCGCCTCCGAGGACCGAGAACGGCCGCTCGGTGCCGACCGCGGTCACGGTGGTGGCGTCGATCCCCGCGCCGCTGAACACCAGCGGCACGTCGGTGGTGGAGTGCACCAGCGTCCAGGTGCCGGCGTCCAGCGCGATCTCGTCGCCAGGAGCTGCGGCGTCGATCGCCTCGCCGATGGTCGTGTAGTCGGCCGGCACCTCGCGCGGGCGCCGGGTGTGCACCCACACCCGCACGGGCCGGCTGTCGGCCCCGCCGGCCGACACCACCAGCGACAGGCGCACCACGCCGAGCGCGTCCGACGGTACCGTGACCGTCGCGGTGTCGGCCCCCACCAAGTCGGCGTCGGTCAGGGCCGAGTCGTCGGGCTTGGCTTCGATCGTCCACCGGAACGACACGGGGTCGCCGTCGGGGTCGGTCGACGCGGACGCGTCGAGGGTGGTCGAGCCGCCGAGGTCGACGTGCACCAGCGTCTCGGGCACCTCCGCCACCGGCCGGTGGTCTCGGTCGTCGGTCGGATCGCCGAGGCCGCCGATCTCGTCGGCGTCGGACACGCCGTCGCGGTCGGAGTCGGCGCGGTTCGGGTGGGTCCCGGCGAGCTGCTCGGTGAGCGCGTCGAGCCCGTCGCTGTCGAGGTCGGCGGTCGAGTCGTCGACCGCGGGGTCGTGCCCGGTCAGGCGCTCCCACCCGTCCGACAGCCCGTCGGCGTCCACGTCCCACTGGGCGGACAAGCACCCCGGGCGGGCGATCGGCCCGCCACACGCGCCGATGTCGGACCAGCTGCGGTCCACGTCGTCGAGGTCGGCGAACCCGCGGTCGCGGACCGGCGAACCGGTCAGCGGGCTCAGGGCGTCGTCGAGCTCACCTTCGTTGACGACCAGCGCGAGCAGAGGATCGGCGAGCTGCCAGGTCGCGAGCAGCGACGCGGCCGCGCCGCCGTTGCCGAACAGGGTGGGGGGCACGTCGGTCCACACCCCGTCGAAGTGGCCCCAGGCCACGTTGCCGTCCCACAACGTGTCGACCTCGTTGCGGGCGAGCGCGTCGCTCATCACCGCGATCCGGCCCTTGTCGCCGTACCCGAGCGAGTTCCCCTCGTTGCCCACCAGGGTCACGTTGAACACGTTCAGGTCCATGCCGGTCCCGGTGACCGACCAGGCCGCGCCACGATCGGCCGCCACGTTCGCCAGGAACTCACACCCGTACAGGTAGAAGTTCGCGTCCCCCCCGTTGGTGCCGCCGTCCAGGAACAGCGCGCCTCCGTGGAGCAGGGCCGAGTTGGCCGCGAACCGGCTCCGCTCCGCCACCACCGAGTCGTGGACGTCGTCGCCGAGGAACCACACCCCGCCGCCGTTGTGGTCCGCGGCGTTGTCGGCGACGACCACGTCGCGGAGCACCAAGCTGGAGGCGATCCCGGAGACGTAGATCCCGCCTCCGTCGTACGCGCGGTTGCCCGTGACGATCACGTCGGACAGGACCACCGGCCCGTCGGCGTACGAGCGGAGCCCGCCGCCGCGGCGCGCGTACCCGCCCGTGAGGGTGAGCTGGGCCACGGTGGCCGTGCCGTCGGCGGCGAGCGCCGAGTCGTAGCCGTTGCCGTCGATCACCACCTCCGACGCGCGGCCGAGCCCGAACACGATCACGTCGGAGCCCACGCCGCCGCGCCAGGTGCCGGGGCGGACGCCCACGGCCTCGCCGCCGCCGACCGAGTCCAGGGCCTCCTGCAGCGTCGGAGCGTCGTCGGGGACCACGAGCCCGTCGAACACCCGCACCACCACCTGCGCCACCACCGTGGCGCTGCCGTCGTCGACCGTGAGCTCGACCGTGTACTCGCCCGCCACGTCCGGGGTGAACGGGGTGGTGGCGGCGGTCGGGTCGGCGGGGTTCGCGGTGCTGGTCGCCGGCCGGTCGGTGACGGTCCAGCTGAAGCCCAGCGGGTCGCCGTTCGGGTCGAGCGAGCCGCTCGCGTCGAGCTCCACCTCCTCGCCCACCAGGGTGAACCGCTCGAACGCCAGGTCGGCCAGCGGCGCGTGGTCGCGTGGGTCGGTCGGCGAGCCCCCGTCGGACAGCTCGATCGCGTCGTCGACTCCGTCGTCGTCGCTGTCCGGCCCGAATGGGTCGGTGTCGAGGCCGGCCTCTTCGAGGTTGGTCACGCCGTCCCCGTCAGGGTCGAGCCCGCCGTCGTCGATCCACCGGTTGGTGCCGGCGCGGAGCTCCCACGCGTCGCGCATCCCGTCGAGGTCCTCGTCGCCGACGAACCCGAAGTCCCACCCCTCGGGGGCGGACGGGCCGCCGAACGCGCCGAGGTCGGACACGGAGCCGTCCAGGTCGAGCACCGCCGGGTCGCCGGCGTCGACGAACCCGCTGCGGGCGTCGAGGCGCAGGTCCCACGCGGAGGTGGACAACGTCGGATCCACCTGGGCGTACGTGACCCGATCCCCGATCCGGTCGACCTGCCACGCCTCGAACGTCTCGTCCCAGCCGGCGTTGTCGGCGTACCCGACGAACGCGCGTGTCACCACCGGGGTGAACGCGTCGGGCCCGGCGATCGTGTCGAACGTGACCGCGCGCACCGGGTGACCGGTGATCAGGACGTTGTGCAGGGACAACGTCGCCGACTCCCCGAAGATCGCCTGGCCGGTGGCGCCGGTCACCACGACGCTCTCGTTCGCGTGGAACGTGACCTGGTCGAGATCGAGCGTGGGTGCGTGCCACACCTCGAGCTCGTCGGCGTAGGTGCCGGTGGCGGCTCCACACCCGTGCTTGGCGCAGGTGTTGCCGGCGAACACGGTGTTCGCGACCCACGCGGTCGCCCCCTGGACCCGCAACCCGCCCCCGCCGCCGTCGGCCTCGGCGTGGTTCGCGACGAACGTGTCGGCCCACAGGTCGACCGTGGCCGGGTACTGCGCGTACAGCCCGCCGCCCCAATCACTCGCCGAGTTGCCGGCGAACTTCACCTGGTCGACGAACGCGTGGCCGGCCATCACCGCGACGCCTCCGCCGCGCGCCGCGGTGTTCCCGTCGACGCACACCCGCGACAGGGTGGTGTCGCCGAGCACGAGCACTCCGCCGCCCACGACGTGGCCCGGGTCGTCCTTGGTGACCCCGACCAGCGTGCCGGTGCCGCCCGAGATCGTGAGCTGCTCGATCGCCCCGCCGTCGACGGTCACCGCGGTGCCCATCGCGTCGGCGTACAGCGTGGTGCGGTCACACCCTTCTCCGGCGAACGTCACGTCTTCGCCGGTGAGGTCGACCGTGAGCACGTGGAAGCCCTGATCGAGCTGGACCACCGCCCCGGCGGGGGCCGACGCGAGCGCGTCTTCGACGGTCTGGAACTCGTTCGAGCCGGCCGGACCGACCCCGAACTCGTCGACGTAGCCGTCGCAGTCGTCGTCGAAGTCGTTGTTGCGGACCTCCATCGCGTCGTGGCTCAGCGCGGGGTCGGTGTCGTCGCAGTCGAGCGCGTTGTCGGACAGCCCCGACCCTGGCCCACACGCGACCGTGGGCTGGCTCGGGTCGCCGTACCCGTCGAGGTCGTCGTCGACCCACACCCGCACCGGCTCGAGGTCCTCGTCGACCGCCGCGTCGCAGTCGTTGTCGACGCCGTCACACACCTCGGTCGCCCCGGTCCACGCGAGCGGCTCGCCGTCGTCGCAGTCGTCGTCGGTGGCGGCGTAGCCGTCGGGCGCGTAGCACGCCTCGACCGTGTCGCCCGCGACCCCGTGGCCGTCGCGGTCCTGGTCGCTGTAGAACGTCAGCAGCGCGTCCTCGTCGAACTGCTGGTCGCAGTCGTCGTCGACCAGGTTGCACACCTCGATCGCGTCGGGGTGCACCTTCGGGTCGAGGTCGTCGCAGTCGCCGGCGACGAGGGAGCCGTCCTCCGGCAACGCGCACACCCGCCGCGCGTAGGCCGAGTCACCGAACCCGTCGAGGTCGCGGTCCCAGTAGGCGGTGATCGACACCCCCTCGTCGACCTGCCCGTTGCAGTCGTTGTCGACGCCGTCGCAGACCTCTTGGGCGTCGGGGTGGATCCGGAAGTCGTCGGGCGCGCAGTCCTTGCCGTCGCGCGTGCCGTCCGCGTCCGAGTCGATGCACCCGACCAGCCCAACCAACGCGCCTACCCACAGGGCAGCCCGCATCGTCTCCTCCATCCGCACGAAGATAGCCCCGATTCCATGGGGTCGGGGAACGGCCTTCTATCGAGCCGCGGGGCGGATGGGGAACTCCTGTTCGACATTGCCGTCTGCGTCGAGGAACGCGATCGTCCCTCGCTCGGGGCCGAGCGTCACCCACACCGCCCCGGGCTCGGCCGACGCGAACGCCGGGGTGTTCCCGCGGTCGACGAGCTCGGTGGTCGAGCCGGCCGCACCGGACACGATCAGCGTGACGCCGCACGCCTCGAGCAGCTGACGGTTGTGGTCGTGCCCCGCCAGGTACAGATCGGCGCGGCCACACACGCTGCCCTCGAACCACCGCCGGACCGAGCCCCCGGACATCCACGGCACCCACCGCCAGCCTTCGTACGCGCCGGCGTTGCCGTGGGGGCCATTCGAGCGGTAAGGGTGGTGGCCGAACACCACCCGCCACCGGGCGTCGGCTCGGTCGAGGAGCGGGCGGAGCCAGTCCCCCTGGTACCCGCCGCCGAACTGGAACACCGCGTTGGTGTCCACACCGAAGAACACCGCGGGCCCGGCGGCGGTCGTCCACGCGTTCGCCGGCAGCTCCAGCCCGTCGAGGCGCTCCGCGGCGGCGATCTGGTACCCCGCCCGCTCGCGGTCCCGGCTGTCCCGCCCGTAGTCGTGGTTGCCGAGCACCAGGTACACCGGCACGCCGAGCGGGGCGTAGGTCTGCGCGATCCACTCGTCGAACCGCGGGTCGTCGGGTGACTCCATCCCCGCCGGGTACAGGTTGTCGCCGAGCAGCACCGCGAAGTCGCACCCGAGGGCGGCGCACGCCCGCGCCGCCCCGTCGCGCACCCGGCGCTGGGTGGCGGATCCCTTCCCCACGTCGCCCAGCGCGACGAACGACACCGACCCGGGGCGGGCGGTGGCGGGCGGTGCGGCGGCTCCGATCGAGACCACGTCCGGGTGGCACCCCGAGGGCAGCCAGCCGATCATCCCGACAGCAGCGGCACGAGGAACGCGGTCACCACGACCATCAACACCACGAACGTGAGGATCGCGAACCCGACCGTCAGCCAGGTCACGCCGGTCATCACCAGGTCGCCGAGGGTCGTGCCGCCGGCGCTGACCGGCTCGGTCGGGTTGTTCTCCAGGGCGCGCGGCTGGCGGCGCGACGCCGGATCGGCGGTCGGCTGCTCGGACAGCGTGTTCACCCGGCTGTCGAGGTACCCGCGGGACTCGGCAGGCTCGGCGCGCAGCGGAAGCCGCTCGCCTTGACGGAGCCCTTGGACCGGCGGATCGACCGCGGCGGGCGCTCGCGTGGGCGCGGGCGGAGGGCTCGGCACCAGCGGCGGGAGCGCGCGCGGGACCACGGTGGGGCCGTCGTCGAGCCGGGGGGCGTCGGTCGCCTGTGTGGGCTCTTCGCGCACCTCCGCCTGCGGCAGCCACGAGGTGGCCTCGTCGGTGGAGGGGGCATCGCCCCACGGCACCTCCGCGCCGTGGTGGGTCTCGCTCAGCAGCTCGCGCGTGTCTTCGGTCGCGCGGGGCTCGGGGTGGAACACCTCGTCGAGCGCGCCATCGAGCGCGACCGGCCCCGGACCCGCGTGGGGGTACCGCGAGAACGCGCCGGGCCGACGGCGCGGGATGGCGGGCGTCTGCGCCTCGGCCTCGGCGATCAGCTGGTCGAGGATCTTCTCCTCTCCTTCGCGCGCCGCCGGACGGATCCGCACGTGGGCGGACGGCGGACCGTCGGTGAGGCTCGGCGCGGGGCCCGGGGTGGACCACCCGCCGGGCGGCGTGCGCTCCTCCGTCTCCGCCAGCTCGAGCGCCGGGAACCCGCGCCCGTCTGACTCCCCGAGCAGGTCCCACGCGTCTCCCATGCCGGAGGACGGCTTCGTGACCTCACTCGACGGTGGCTCGAGCAGCTCGAACCCGAGGTCCGAGCCTTCGACCGAGATCGCCTCGGTCCCCCAGGTGGTCGCGGGCCGCACGAACGACAGCGGGGCGTCGCCCTCCGTCGCGTCTTCGTCGACCGGCGGCAGGGACGGGAGGGGAGCGCGCAGGGTGACCGGCGGCGGGCTCACCCGCACCCGCGCGGGCGGCGGGCTGTTCGGGTCTCGCCGGGGCGAACGATCGAAGTCGGCGGGAGGGGAGCCCGCCGAACGATCGAGCCGCTCGACCCCTTCCATCGGGTCCGGCGGATCGAGGGGAGCCTCGACCGCGCGCACCGGGGGCGCGGAGTCACGGATCACGTCGCGGTGCGCCGCCATCGGCGCGGTCGCCTTGGTGTCGAAGTCGGCGTCGCCGAGCACCGACGATCGCTCGTCGACCGGGGCGGGGCCGTCGTCGAACCCCTCGATCACCTCCGGCTCCTCCCACGAAGGATCCGACACCCGAAACGGCGTGGGCGGCGGCTCGTCGGCGGCGGGGGTCGTCGGCGCGACCCGCGCAGACGCCGGAACCGAAGGTTTGGCCGGCGGGCCGAACTCGATCCGGACGGGCTCGGGTCGGGCAGGAGCCGTCGGGCGCCGGCCCGCGGTCGGGTTGGGTGTCCGCACCCGGGTCTGGGTCGGCAGCTCCGTCTCGTCTTCTTCCGTGGGATCGGGCACGGCGAACGCTGACAGCTTCTGGGCGAGCCACTGCTCGACCGAGCCGCCCGAGCTCCGTTCGGGTGCAGGGTCGGCGGGGCCGTTGTTGGGCGGCCGAGGCTTCCGACGATCGGGGTCCGACACCTTCACCTCTGGTGTACGCCGCGCGGACCGAACTGGTCGAGCACGGCCCGGACGATGCCCTCCGTCGCGGCGTTCACTTCCTCCGCCGTGCGGACGGACTCCGGGTTCGCGTAGTCTAGCTCGAACGTCACGGCCCGGAGAGGGGGGGGCCCGCCGTCGGTCGCCGGCGGCTCGAAGTGGTCGACGATCCGCACCCGTTCGAGCCAATCGGGGCCCGAGGCGTGGATCCATGTCGCGACGTCGCCCGCGTCGACCTGCGCCCCGGGCCCATCCTGGCGTGGGAACCCGAACGCGAGGCTCCGCACCAACGGCTGGGTGTCCGGCGGCTCGACATAGGTGGGGCGAGCCCCCGAGACCGCGAGCGCGCCCACCTCGAGCTCCACGAAGCACGGTCGGGCGGACTTCAACTTGTACCGCTTGCACAGCGCGGGGTGGACCTCGCCGATCACGCCGACGGGCTCGCCCATCACGGTGATCGTCGCGCTCCGACCCGGGTGGAGGTACGGCCCGAGCGGGTGCTCCGTCGGCGCGGTGAGCTCGAGGTCGAGCCCGAGCTCCACCCCGAGCTCGGCCAACACGCCCTTCAAATGGACCACGTCCGCGGGGCGCGCGGTGTCGTGCCACGCCCGCGCCCGATCCTGGCCACAGACCACCATCCACAACACGCTGCGCTCGACACACGGCGGGGTGCGGTCCGCGGGGGGGCCCCGGTGGCCGGTCGGGTGGAAGGTGCGGGTCCACTCGAACATCTTCACGTCGGGCGTGCGGCGCCGCTCGTTCACGCCCACCGCGAGGATCGCCTGGTGCAACGTGTTGTTCTTCAACAGGGCGTAGCCACGGTCGAGGGCGTTCGTGGTCTGTACGTGCTCGTACAGGGGGTCCCCTTCGGCGATCCCCATCAGCGCGAACACGTCGCGCCCGTAGAACCCGTCGGTGAAGACTTCGTAGAATCCGTTCCCGAGCAGCACCTCCTCCACCTGGGACCGTCGGGTCTCGAGCGGGGAGGGGATCGCGCCGAGGTCGACTGGGGGCAGCTCCACCGGCGTGGCTGCGTAGCCGAGCGACTTCGCGAGCTCCTCGTACAGGTCGGCGACGAACTCCACGTCCCACAGGCGCCACGAAGGCACGGTCGCGACGACCCGCCCGGGTCGGCCGGGGTCGGTCCGGCACGAGAACCCGTACCGGCCGAGGCGCTCGCCGATCGCCGCAGCGTCGAGGGGGACCCCGAGGAACGCGGACGCGGCGTCGGCGTCGACCGCCACCGCCCGGCCGGGCGGAGTCCAGGCTCCTACCTCGCCGGTGGTGCCGACCACGCGCCACCCGGCCGGCCGCAGCAGGTCGACCACCCGCCCGGCGCCCACCAGCGGCCGCTCGGGATCGGCGCCGCGCTCGAACCGGGCCGAGGAGTCGGTCGAGATCCGCATCGCCCGCGCGGCCTTGCGCACCGCTACCGGGTCGAACGTGGCGGACTCCAGCAGCAGGCGCCGGGTGGCCGCGGTGGTCTTGCTCTCCTCACACCCGATCACGCCGGCGATCGCGAGGATCTTCCGGTCGTCGGCGATCACCAGCGCCCCCTCGGGCACCTCGACCGGCTCGGGGTGGAACAGCGGCCACGCCCGCTCGCCCGCGCGCGCCGGGCGGATCACGATCGCCCCCTCCACCGTGTCGGCGTCGAACGCGTGGGTCGGCTGGCCGAGCTCGAGGTTCGCGACGTTGGTGGCGTCGACCGGCGCGGACACGGGCGCGAGGCCCGAGCCGGCCAGCACCCGCCGGGCCGCCGGGTCGAGCTCGCCGCCGCCGCCTTCGAGTAGCGTCGCGGTGTACTTCAGGCACAGCGGCGACTCGAGCCGGAGCGGGATCGGGGACGGCCCGACCGTGAGCGGCGTCACGCTCGGGACGCGCAGCGCGGTGCCGACGTGCCCGTACAGCTCGCGCGCCAGCCCTTCGTAGCAGTGGTGGTCGCCGCGGTTGGCGAGCAGCTCCAGCGTGAACCCGGTGGCGCCGTCTGCCAGGGGCTCCACCCGCTTCACCTCGAGCCCACACAGGTCGAGCAGCTGGCGCAGCTCGTGGGGATCCTCCGGCAGGTCGACCCACCGCCGCAGCACGTCCGACGCGATCTTCATCGGCTCCCCCGGTGGATCCGGCGGTGGACCCGCAGATCCTGCTCGAGCAGCGTGGCGACCTTGGTGACCCCGGTCCGCTGCGCGGCCATCCGGGTGGTGCCGAGGCCGAACGCGATGCCGGACACCGCCGCAGGGTCGTAGCCGAACGTCATCAGCACCTTCGGATGGATCATCCCCGAGCCGAGGATCGTGACCCAACCGGCCGCGTGGCACGCCTCACACGGTCGGCCGGCGACCTGCCCGCTCCCGTCGCACACCGTACACGCGAGGTCCACCCCGACAGACGGTTCGGTGTACGGATAGAACTTAGGTTTGAATCTGATCTTTCTGTCGCCGTACAGCGAGCGGGCGATGAACGACAACGTGCCCTTGAGGTGGGCGAAGGTGAGCCCGCGGTCG